>RFZT01000044.1 GCA_009920585.1 bacterium | reverse complement strand
AAAAAATAAGTGAAATACACCATTTTCTTTGCATCGACTTACAGGCGTCTTTTGTTCTAAATTCCTAATCCGTAAATAATGATTACCTCTCCATCTTCCTCGGCGCGTTCCGGGACCAATCCCATCCTGCTATGGATGTTCTCATCCATCGGGAAAAAAACCATCGTGGCTGCGACCGGCATCCTGCTTGTGTTCTTCGTTCTCGGGCATTTGCTCGGGAATATGACTGTCTTTCTGGGGCCGGATGTTCTTAATGCTTATGCACAGAAGTTGCATGATCTCGGTGCTGGGCTCTGGGTGATTCGTATCGGGTTGTTAGGGGTATTGGTGACACACATTTATTTCACCATGCTTTTGTGGAAGGAGAATCAACGTTCGAATCCCAAAAAATACATTGCGTCGGATCCGATCAAAACGACGGTGTTCGCGCGCACGATGCGCTTGAGTGGCCTTGTGGTCCTCGCCTTTGTAGTTTTTCACCTCGCGCACTTCACTGTTCGTGTGGTTGACCCGTCCTATCAAGTGATGCGTACCCAGTTGAATGGACAGGAAGTACACAATGTCTATGCGATGGTTGTGAAGGGATTCAGTAATGGTCCGGTGGTGGCGATTTATGTGATCGGGCTTTTTCTTCTCACCTTCCATCTCAGCCACGGGCTCGCGAGCCTTTTTCAAACTCTCGGCATAACCAACCGCCGCATTCGCTCCAACTATGAACTTGCCGGTCGCGCGATCGCCTGGCTTTTGTTCCTTGGTTACGTTTCCATACCGATCTCTGTTTATGTTTTCGGATTGGGGAAAGGATTAGCACAATGACACCCGACGCACACATTCCCGCAGGTCCCCTCGACGACAAGTGGACGACCTATAAAAACAACGCGAAGCTTGTGAGCCCAGCTAACAAGCGGAAGTTTGGCTGGGGCTTCGGCCGCCTCGACGCTGGCGGAACAAGGCTACAACGTTAAGTGCTTCTGTTATCAAGACAGCCCGCGCCGCGCGCACTCCATCGCCGCGCAAGGCGGCATCAATGCCGCGAAGAATTACCAAAACGATGGCGACAGCGCCTACAGACTCTTCTACGACACAATTAAGGGCGGGGACTTCCGTTCTCGCGAGGCTAATGTCCATCGCCTCGCCGAGGTGAGCAACAACATCATCGACCAGTGTGTTGCGAAGGGGGTGCCTTTCGCCCGTGAATATGGAGGATTGCTGGACAACCGTTCCTTCGGGGGCGCCCAAGTTTCTCGTACTTTTTATGCCCGTGGTCAAACTGGCCAGCAACTCTTGCTTGGGGCATACTCAGGTCTGAGTCAACAGATCGCTAGGGGGTCGGTGAAGATGTATCCCAAGACGGAAATGCTAGACCTCGTCCTCATTGACGGACATGCGAAAGGCATCGTCGTTCGCGATCTCACGACCGGCGAGATATCAAGTCATGCTGGCGATGCGGTCCTTCTTTGTTCGGGTGGATATGGAAATGTGTTTTACCTTTCCACGAATGCCCGCGGATGCAATGTCACGGCGACTTTCCGCGCTTACAAACGTGGGGCGTTTTTTGCGAATCCCTGCTTCACCCAGATCCATCCGACCTGCATTCCTGTGAGTGGTGACTACCAGTCCAAGCTCACTTTAATGAGTGAATCGCTTCGCAATGATGGCCGGATCTGGGCGCCCAAGCGAAAGGAAGATTGCGGTAAGGAACCTTCGCAGATTCCCGACGATGCACGGGATTACTTCTTGGAGCGGAAATACCCGAGCTACGGCAATCTGGCTCCGCGTGACATTTCCTCTCGCTCCGCGAAGGAAGTCTGTGACGAGGGTAGGGGCGTCGGACCAGGCGGTCTTGGTGTCTATCTTGATTTCAACGACGCCATCAAGCGTCTCGGTCGTAAAACCATTGAGGAACGCTACGGCAACCTTTTTGAGATGTATCAAAACATCACCGGCGAGAATGCCTACGAGCGTCCGATGCGCATCTACCCTGCTGTCCATTATACGATGGGTGGTCTCTGGGTGGACTACAATCTCATGAGCAATATCCCAGGACTCCATGTGCTGGGAGAGGCGAATTTTTCCGACCACGGAGCGAACCGCCTTGGTGCTAGTGCTCTCATGCAGGGCCTCGCTGACGGGTATTTTGTGATTCCCTACACGCTGGGCAACTACATGACTTCTCAGTTCGGAAAGAAGGTCGATCCCAAGCATCCCGCCTTTGCAAAAACCATCGAGGAAACAAAAGAGAAAGTCCAAAAATTACTCGATATTAAAGGCAATCGTACGGTTGATAGTTTCCACCGTGAGCTCGGCCTCATTATGTGGGATTACTGTGGTATGGCTCGCAGCGAAGACGGTCTCAAGATCGCTATTGATAAGATTCAAAAGCTACGTGCCGAGTTTTGGAGAAACCTAAAAATCCTTGGAACCCCCGAGGGTATTAATATGGAACTCGAACGTGCCGGTCGTGTCGCCGACTTTCTTGAGTTTGGCGAGTTGATGTGCCGCGACGCCCTCACTCGCAACGAATCTTGCGGTGGACACTTCCGTACGGAATATCAAACCCCCGAGGGTGAGGCGCTCCGAAATGATGACGAATATGCGTTCGTTTCCGCATGGGAATACCAAGGAGAGAATCAGCTCCCTACACTCAACAAAGAGCCCCTCGTTTACGAGAAGGTCAAACTAGCCACCCGCAGCTACAAATAATCGCTCCCTATGAAATTTCACCTCAAAGTCTGGCGGCAGAAGGACGCAAAGGCACCCGGCACACTGGAAAGCTACGAAGCGGATAACATACCAGCAGACGCCTCGTTCCTCGAGATGCTGGATATTGTGAATTCCAACCTCACTGGGAAAAATATCGAGCCCATCCAGTTTGACTCCGATTGCCGCGAGGGCATTTGTGGCAGTTGCTCGCTGACGATCAATGGTGTGCCTCACGGTCCGGGTCGTGGCACGACTTGCCAAGTTTATATGCGGAAGTTCAAGGATGGCGACACCATCACCATCGAGCCATTCAGAGCCGACGCCTTTCCAGTCCAGCGTGATCTCGTGGTGAACCGCGGCGCATTTGACCGTGTGATGCAAGCCGGTGGCTACATCAGTGAGCGTTGCGGATCCGCGCCTGATGCTAATTCGGTTCCGATTTCCAAAGTGATCGCCGATGAGGCGATGGATGCTGCTGCCTGCATCGGTTGCGGTGCTTGTGCAGCCGCCTGTCCGAATGGTTCGGCCATGCTCTTCGTGAGTGCGAAAGTGACGCATCTCGGTCTGCTCCCACAGGGTAAGCCTGAAAATGGTCGCCGCGTGCTCGGTATGGTGCGTCAGATGGACGAAGAGGGCTTCGGCAACTGCTCCAACTACTACGCTTGCGAGGCCGTTTGCCCTGCCAGCGTGCCAGCGGCCTTTATTGGTCGCCTGAATCGGGAGTTCACCGCCGCATCCGTCAAAGAAAGCATCGGGATGAACGTGTGAGGTGAGCAGTCAATCTTTCTAGCATTGAGGGAGGGAATCGTTTTTCGAAATCGACGAGTCAATAGTATCTTTGCTCCCTCTCATTTGTTTTTTACTCAGTGAATATTCCTAAAATTCTTTCTCTTGAAGATAGCCCGATGGTGCAAAGCCTCATCGAGAATGCTTTCAGCAGTTATGACGTTGAATTGCATTTCGCAAGCAATGGGGAAGAGGGACTGCACATGGCTCGGAAGCTTGTTCCGGATGTGATTCTTTTGGATTTGAAGATGCCAGTGATGGATGGAGTTGAGTTTCTTGAGAAGCTAAGGGCAGAACGCCAGTTCCAAGCGACACCGGTATTGGTGGTATCGGCTCAGAATGTCGCTGACTATGTCATCAAGTTGGCGAGATTGCGTATTAGCGGCTTCATACTAAAACCTTTTGATGATGCAGACCTCATTGCCAGGGTCGGGAAGATTGTGAAGCTTTGGCCGCTTTCAGGAAGATCTTCCCCTTCAAATCCCACGGCGGTTCTTAATTCTCCCCATTCGAGCACGTCTTACGAAGTCAAATCGGCGGCATCTACCGCTAAGCTGACTCTCCACGACATTCAGCCTAAAACTCAAATCAAGAGCGCCAAGGAGATTCTGATTCATGTCACGAAATCGTCCTTCGAGGATGGAGAGCGCCATACAAACGAGGATATTATGTCGCTCGGCGATAAAATTGACGACTACATTCTCAAGTTGGGATACTCGAACGCTCATGTGTTGGGTTTCGTTCTGGAATTGTTTACAAAAGGGAAGGTGCGATTGGATTTTCGGGCCTTCAGCGAGCGGCTTGAGCTTCAGAATCCTGCCTTCATCATGTCGCGAACTGAAGCCGCTTCCCTATTTGAAGAGCATATTAAAGCAGGGCAACGATCTAAGGGGGGGGCTTGCGCAGCTGAGACTCAAAAAATCATTCTTCCACCGCGTTGATTGTCTTTTTTAAAAAGAAAGTGAACTGCGATTATGACGCTATTATTTGATGGGGTTTCTCCCCTAGTTGACAAGAGGAGCTTCCCATCTAGCCTAAGTCTACTTTCATGGTGAACCCCATATCTTCGGAATCTCATCGTTTTGTTTCGGCGGCTCCCGGCTATTGGCCCGATGTTTCTCCTGCCGACTGGGCCGACTGGCGCTGGCAGTTAAAAAACAGGGTTACGACGCTTGCCTCACTCGAGAAGCACTTGAATCTCAACACGGAGGAACGTGCTGGCGTATTGCTCGCCGGATCGAAATTGGCGCTGGCTGTTACGCCTCATTATTTCAACCTCATTGAGCGAGGTAATCCCGGTTGTCCGATCCGGCGGCAAGTGATCCCGCGAATCGAAGAGGGCTATGATTCTCCATTCGATATGGCAGATCCCTGCGGCGAGGATTCGTCAATGCCAGTGCCCGGACTGGTTCACCGCTACCCTGACCGGGTGCTTTTTCTTGTTACAGATCGTTGCGCTTCCTACTGCCGGTACTGCACACGCAGTCGTGTGGTGAGCGGGGTAGGGGAGCAGGAGTTGGTCACCGACTTTGAGGAAGCTTTTCGATATCTGGAAAAACACACGGAAGTCCGAGACGTCCTCCTCTCTGGGGGTGATGCGCTGCTTCTCTCCGATTCTAAACTAGAAGGTATCCTGCAGCGGTTGCGTCATATTCCGCATATCGAATTTCTTCGCATCGGTACGCGGGTCCCTATTTTTCTTCCCCAACGTATCACGCCGGAACTTTGTGCGATGCTGCGCAAATACCATCCGCTTTGGATGAGTGTACACGTGAACCACCCGCGGGAGTTGACCACAGAAGTGAGGGATGCGCTCGGGCGACTTGCGGATAGCGGTATTCCGCTAGGCAACCAGAGCGTGCTTCTCGCTGGGGTTAACGATGACCCTGCGATTATGCGCGAGCTTGTGCACAAGCTTCTTCTCTGCCGAGTGCGACCTTACTATCTCTACCAGTGCGATCTCATTCGGGGATCTTCGCACTTGCGCACGCCTGTTGCAAAAGGGATCGAGATCATCGAGTCCCTTCGCGGATTTACAAGCGGTTATGCAATTCCCCAATTTGTCATCGACGCCCCAGGTGGCGGCGGCAAGGTGCCCGTGAATCCCGATTACGTCGTCTATCATGATTCAGAAAAAATCGTCATTCGGAATTTCGAGGGAAAAATCTTTGAATATCCCGAGTGGTCGCCGCAACCAGTTTCAAACCACCACGAGTCCGAATTTGCCATCGCGGGTTGAACCTCGATTACTTTTGGTGTTTCGCGTCCTGAGGACGTAAACCCATTGACACTCGTCTGCGGCTCTGGTTTAAAGCACATATGTGATGTCTTTTGCTTTTTTTAGGAGTTTCGTCAAAGTGCCTTTTAGTACGAATTTCACATGAACATAGTCCCCCCATCTCCTCCCGAAGCTAAATGCCCTAGTTCTCACATTCTTGATATCCTAAACCATTGTGTGCCTGATGTGATGAAGACGATGGTGGGGATGTCGCCACTGCCTGGGGTCGGAAATGAGGCAGCGCCACATCCTTGCAGGTTGCAGGGGGTTACTGGTTCTATCGGTTTGAGTGGCAATGTAGCTGGTATTGTTTACGCGAACTTTCCAGAACCACTCGCAAAAGTTGTTGCTGAAAAAACTTTGGGAGCGGTTCCTTCGGATCAAGACATCGTTGACGTCGTTGCGGAACTCACGAACATGATCACTGGAAACCTGAAGTCCCGGCTTTGCGATATGGGATATAATTGTACGTTGAGTATCCCGACTGTGGTTCGCGGCGATCAGATCGCCGTTTCCGCTAAATCAGCGACTATCAGCGTGGCAGATGAGTTCCCTTTCGATGGTATGAGCGACCTTCTTTCTGTAAAAGTTTTTGCAACATTATAAGTCTGGCATGAGTGTTCCCAAAATTCTCAGTATTGACGATAGCCGAATGATTCACACCCTTATCAAGAGGGCCTTCAGTTCTTATAATGTGGAGATGGTTTTTGCCAGTAATGGACAAGAGGGACTCACTATTGCTGCCCGTGAGATGCCGGATGTCATTTTACTCGATGTGACCATGCCGGTGATGGACGGTATAGAGTGTCTCACCAAACTCAAAGCCGACGCCCAATTACGCGCTGTGCCAGTGATTATGCTGACCGCAGAGACCGGGAAGGAAAATGTACTCAAAATCGCGAGAATGGGAGTCCGTGACTATATAGTCAAACCGTTCACGGAGATTGGACTCATTGATTGTCCCTTTGAAATTGGACTTTGCAGCGGAAAAGAAGGGAGGCATGGCCGTCTCGGTCGTGTGGAGACTGGTCTGTTTTCTCGCCCCTCCCCATCAGAGGGTTTTGGCGAACTTGATAAGTCTGGCATCGCCGAACTCACATTTCCCAACCGAGGTATAAAAAATCCGCTCCCTCTTTGAGTTGGTTCTAATAAACGAGATTCTCATCCGAAATATCGTTAGGAAATTTAAAACGCCGTGTTGATTCAGAAATTTCCCTCTACTCGTACCAAATCCAAACTTCAGTGATTTTCGATTTCCATAAGCGGGCAGTATTGCAAGCTTGTTAAGGGGTGATAGTCTCGTATTCGATGAAATTCTTTATTTCTATGCTTTCTCTTATGGGAGTTGTGCCATCGGTCCTTGCTGCGCAGGAGGCTTCCAAGTCGACAAGTTTGTGGCAGGTTATTGAGACCGGGGGGATAATGATGTACCCCCTTGCAGCCCTTTCCATATTAGCACTGAGCTTGATCTTTGTTTTTGTTTTCACGCTTCGTCGAGGCGCGGTAGTTACTGGTCGTTACATGCAGGCAGCTGATGCGCTTTTGCGCAAAAAAGATTTTCTCGCCCTTCTGGCGGTTTCAAATCGCCATAGTGATGCGGTTGCTAGCGTAATGGAAAAGGCGCTTTATTTCCTGACAAATAATCCCGGCGCCACCATCACGGAGGTTCGCGAAGTTGCAATGGCGGAAGGAGTGCGTTTGGCGGGACTCTGGAATCAGCGTGTGAGCTATCTTGCTGATATCGGATCCATCGCGCCGATGATCGGTCTTTTTGGAACGGTATTGGGAATGATCAAATCTTTCACTGCCGTATCCGGCGAGATGGCGGCATCTCGTTCCCTCTTGCTTTCTAGCGGTGTTGCCGAGGCTCTTATCGCAACGGCAGCGGGTCTTGTGATTGGCATCCCAGCTATGGCCGCCTTTGCCTTTTTTCGTGGTCGAGTGCAAGGGATGGTGTCCGAACTCGAGGCATCCTCGACCGTTTTGATGGCTCAATTAAGCATCGGAATGCCCGATCGCATCAAACGCGATTGAGATGAATGCCTGTCGGCTCAGCGCAGGGTTTTGTGGACGATACTGACGAATGAAACTGGGCCTCCGGTTTATTGTTTGCCTTTCGTTTTTGCCCATTTTCGCGTGGGCTCAAGTTGAGGTGAGACGGGCTTTGCCTGTTCAGGCGCTTGATCCGGAAACCTATCCGAATCCCGCTTGGGTCGAACGGGCCGTGCAGGAAATCGAAGTTCGAAGGGCTCTTCCTTCGTCTGCTCCTGAGCCGACACCATTGACTCCAAACATAGTAGTGCCTGCTCCAGCACCGCCAATCGCAGTCCCAGTCCCCGCAGTCCCAGTCGCCGTAGAGCCTGCACCTGCAGTATCTGCCGAGTTGGATGACGCTTCGAATATTCGTATAGCACCCTCGACAAATGGGTCGCCGGGAGCGTTAGCTCTAGAGAGGGCAAACAACTTTTATTCGCGGAAAATGTATGATCTCGCGATACCCGAGTATGAGCTTTTCCTGATATCGTCATCGGGTTCGCCGACTCGGGATGCGGCTCTTTTTCGTGTGGCCGAGTGTCACCGTATGGCCGGTAACTCCGCTGCGGCGCGTTCGGCTTACGAAAAACTTGTCTCGGAGTTCAAGGCGGGCGAGTTTGCTTCGGCAGGCGCTTACAGGTTGGGTGAAATTCTCTTTGCGGAAAAACTTTTTGAACCTGCCTCGATCCAATTTGACATGGCTTCAAGCGGGGTTAATGACCCCGAAGTTCGTCTCTCTGCTGGTTACTTTGCGGCTCGCAGTCTGGATGCTTTAAAAAAGGATGATATGGCCGAGGAGCGTTACCGCGCTGTCTTGGCTGCAACGGGAACGAATCCCTATCGTGATAATGCCGCCATTGCTCTAGCTGCTCTCCAGCTGCGAAACGGAAAAAAAGCGGCCGCGCTTTCGACATTAGGAAACTTGGTTGAGACTACCAGCGCACTCGACGTTGGGAATTCCGCCGCTATGCAGGCTGCAGCCCTGGCTAATGAACTTGGGATGCAGGACAAGGCGCTTCAATTTTACGATAAAGTAGCCCGCGGGACCGGTGATGACAAATCCCGTGCCGAGGCGACGTTGGCGGCTCTCCGGTTGCGCTACGAGGCCAATGACAGCGCTGGGATTATTGCGATGGGCGAGGGGCTTGAGAGCAAGGTGCCTAGTGACTCACGATCAGAGACGCTTCAAATCTTAGCCGCCACCTTCCGCAAGGCGGGTAAGGAAAGTTTGGCGATAGGCATTTACGATCGCCTCGCGAAGGAATTTCCCGACACAGCGACGAACCCAGACACACGCTACCAACGGCTTCTTAGCCTTTATGCAACGAAAGACAAAAACCTCGTCGCCGAGGTAGATGGTTTTTTACAAATAGCCAAGAATCCGAAGCAGATCGCCAGTGTCTCGTTGCTCAAAGCGGAAACGCTTTTTCAGCAAAGCGACTACGCTGGCGCGGCGCGTGCCTACGGGCCGATTGTCGATAACGCCGCCTTCTCGCCTGACCAACAAAAGGCCTCACTCTATAAACTAGCATGGTGCCTCGCGTCATCCGGCGACAACCCGGGGGCTATCCGCGCTTACACTTCTTTTGTGGAGAAAAATCCCCAGGACAAGCTCGCTGCAACAGCGATTCTGCAGCGTGGTATGGCAAGGCAGAAGACGGGGGAGTTTGATCCCTCTCTCGCCGACTTTCAACTCGTCGTGAGTGGCTACCCATTTAGCAAGGAAGTCGAGATAGCCGTTTTGCAAATGGCGCTCACGTACGGGCAGAAAAAAAACTACCCCGAAATGGCCAAGGCGTTTCGTTTGTTGCTCCAGAAGTTCCCGAATACCGCTGCTGCCGCACAGGCGAAGTTCTGGCTGGGTTGGGCCGCCTTTGAGGAGAAGGATTACAAGTCTGCGATCGAACAACTGGACTCCGCCCGCACCCTTGACCCTGCGGGCTACCGTGACCGCGCCACCCTGCGGATTCTGCTATCCTATTATCAACTCAAGGATCGCAACTCCGCCGCCCGTGAAGCAGATCAATGCAAGCCGGAGATGATTCCTGCCGAACTAAGAGTCTGGCTTGCACAGGGAATGTTCGAAGCAAAAAACTTCGCCAAAGCGGAGAAGCTGCTCACCCCATTGGCCGCCTCCCCAGCCAGCATGCCCTTGGAAGGCTGGCTGCTTCTTGCTGACACGCAACGAGCCCTTAATAAAATGCCAGAGGCGCGGACTTCGGTGGATAAATATCTTTCCCTCACCGAGGATCCTGACCCGCGCGCGCGCGGGCTACTCCTTAAATCCCATGTCGCCCTAGCGCTGGAGAAGATCGACGAAGCACGCATGGCCGCCGACGAGGCGCTACAACTCCAACCCGAAGGCCGCCTCAACTCCGAAGCCCGATTAGTCGCAGGTGAGATCTTCTTTAAAGAAGCCGATTTTGAGAGTGCTGCACGGTCATTCATGGCGGTTTCCGTACTCACGGATGATCCTGATCTCACGCCCCGAGCATTCAAGCGGGCAGCGGAGGCCTATCGCCGTTCGGGAAAGAACGTGGAGGCCGACAAAGCGCTTAAGGAAGCCAGTGAACGCTATCCTGGTTCTTTTGTGAATTCCGGCACGTGACCCCTGTGCCGCTTTTTCTCAAAGGCATTTCCGCATCGGGGCTTGATACCCGCATCCTGAAAAGATAAGGCCTTTCGCACATGGCAATGATTCACCTTAATCGCAATCGCGAAAATCTCGGTAAGTTTACTGATCAGGATGTTGCAGACGGTTTAAAAAGCGGGAAATTTCTCCCCACGGATTTGGCATGGCAGGAGCCCATGCCGACGTGGAAAGAATTGAGCGCCTTCACCGATTTGCCTGCCCCTTCTGAAGACGAGGTAGGAGCGGTGACGTCTGACGTGACGGTGGATTCCGTTCCCGCATCGATAGAGCCAGCTTGGGAGCGCTCTCCAGGATCTCCTAGTCTTGGAGATGCCATCGAGACGATCAAACAGGTTTTCTTTGAGCCAGCCATGGTGTTCCGCCAGATGCCGACCTCGGGGGGGTACAATCGCCCCATGCGCTTCTATATTTTGACCTCTTGGGTGAGTGGATTTACGGCCGTTTGCTATCAATTGGTTGCGTCCCTCATTAATCCCACGATGTTTTTGGGAGAGGCCAGCAAGGGGCTTTCGCAAGCCACCATGATCACCATTTTTCTCTCCGTGGGCCTGATCTTGCCGCTTTTCTTGATTCTGGGAGTCTTCGCATCGGCTTCGATGTTTCATTTCTCCCTCAGGCTCGTAGGAGGAGCAACGAAGCCATATGAAGCCACAGTCCGCGCTATTGCGTACGCCACTGGCGCGACCTCGATTCTTCAATTTATCCCGCTTTGTGGTGGTTACCTTTATCCGATTGCGAATTTCATCTACTCAGTGATCGCCATCAAAGAGGTTCACCGCACTGACATGTGGCGGGTTGTGCTCGCCGGATTGATTTTATTTATGCTGGTCTGCGGTATAGTTCTCGCGTCCGCATTAGTGATCGTCGCGCTAGTGCAGGTCGTTTCTCACGGGCTTGCTAAATAGTGATGCTGACCGGCGCGTTGTCTTTGCTGCTGGCGCAAAGGACTTCCACTTGGGTGTGACCATCCGCATCCAAGCGGGTTCGCACGGCCTGGGTGGCTAGAGTTGAGGAGTTGCAGTCCTCGCTTATATGGCCGAGAAGCACGTGGCGTAACTGCGGCGTCGCCACGTTGGCAACGATGTCGGCGGCGGCCACATTCGAGAGGTGTCCGTGACGAGAGAGAATGCGTTGCTTGACCGCCCAGGGTCGATTGGTGTCATTTTGCAACATCGTCTCATCGTGATTGGTTTCAATGAGGAGGGCGCTCACCCCCTGCACGCAGTTGACGACCTGCTTGGTCGCGTATCCCAAGTCCGTGAGAACGGCGAAGGAAGATTCCTCGTGTCGAAAAACAAATCCCACCGGGTCTGCGGCATCGTGCGGCACGGAGAACGGAAGCACGCGAAGATCCCCGATTTGAAATTCCGCGCCGCTGGCAAAAAGGTTCCAGTTGGCCGAAACCCCTGATCTTTTCAGTGAGTCGGCGGTGAGGGGATTGGTGAAAACCGGCACGGAACTATTAGCGCAAAAAACTCGGAGACCCTTCGTGTGGTCGCCATGCTCGTGCGTCAGAATCACGCC
>RFZT01000430.1 GCA_009920585.1 bacterium | reverse complement strand
GGCGTTCCGCCAATGCACCAACACGCGCGCATCGCTGCGATGGATGATCCGCGCGTTGGAAAACCGGCAGAGCATATCGGACATCTGCTCGTAGCATTGCTTCTCGTAATGTTCCGGTCCTTGATCGCTGCTCCAGTTTCCGTCGCGACCGTAGCCGGTGACCAGCGACGGCAGATAACGCGTGCCGCGCCAGAATACATAGCGCCAGGGCTTGTCCGCAAACGTCACCACGATGTCCGAGAAGTCGCCCACGCGCCATAGCCCATCCCATTCCGGGCTGTAGCGTAGCTTCGTGTATTCGGCGCGAAATCCCGGCGAAGCGTCCGGTCCAGCAGGCAGCACCCACGGCTTCAATGGGCGCGCCTCCGACGGCTTGAGCGCGGCGTGTTCTGTGTTCACTTCCGATGCGCTCAGGGCTTTGTCGAACAACTGCACTTCATCAATCAAACCGCTAAAAGCCATGGTGGTCTGGAATTGCTTGGTCACCGCGCGCTCGGAAAACTGCGGGAACTGCCGCACCGAACGGGTCATCCCGATGGCGAGGTCGGCATTCGTCGCGTCAACAAAAGCGGACGCGTTGGTCGAGGTGGCGACTGGTTTGCCGTTCAGATAAACGACCGGAGCCGCGCCGCTCTTGGCGACAGCGGCGACATGCACCCATTCATAAAGCGGAACGCGCTCGGTCGTCACCGACTGAACAGCGTCGCCATTGCCGATCTTGAATTCGACCTGCCCCTTGGCATTGACGCCGAGAAGATAACCTTTGTTGCCGTCCATGTGATCCACGATTGCGGCAAGATTGAAGGGATACTCCTGAATCGCAATCCAGGCGGAGACGGAAAATTCGCCGTTGAGGTTCGGGCCCTGTGCCGCAGGCAGCGTGACGACGCTGCTGTAAGAATCAAACGACAAACAAGTGCCGGAAACACCCGGCCGCCAATACGCCTCCGCGCCACCGATATCGCAGGCCTTGCTGGATTGTGCTTCCGTGGTGGTGCTGCCGACCCCCTCATCGAAACGCCAGTTGCGGATCAAATTCTTGGTGAGCCCGGACTTCACCGCTGAGCCGGTGACCTTGCGTTCGGGAGTCTTGGAGAGTTGCGCTGGACGCAAGGCCGTTTCCCGGATGCCGTCAGGCGCGAGCTGCAAGGTCTGTTCGATCTGATTGTGCGGATCGTTCCACTCATCGAGCCGGTCGCAGCCGTTCTTCGCGATGCGGTCCACTTTGCCGTCGGCGTGGATGGTGAAGGTTTCGTCTGCGTAGTCAGCATAGAACGGCGCGGGGGTGCCGGCAGCGTTGTAAGCCGCGCGAAAATCGGTGAACGACTGCTGCGAGATGTCCGGTGCGTAACGCCAGTGGACGGTGACGCTCTCGTCCGTCTGGGCGACGATGGCGGCGTTGCAAGCGATATTGTGATTATCCGGGCGCTCGTCCGGGCCATCGCCCTTGCGCGGAATCAGCCGCGTGACGGATTGTGGTTTGCCGCCGCGCGGCAGCCACTGGGGTTGATAGCCAAACTCGCGGCTGAAGATGAACTGTCCCCGCTGCGGCAACTCGACGACGATGTCGGCGTATTTGCCGGTGAACCCCTGATCATCAAACGGCAACCGCGTGTAGTAGGCCTTGAAGCGCGATGCCGAAGCTTCTTCAGCGGCAATCGCCGTGATGCCCGCAGGCTTTGACTCGGCAGCCAGAAGTGGGAATGCGAGGGCCGCTGAAAGGGCCAGACAAAGTGTGGAAGGTTTTTTAATCAGTTTGTTCATTTTGGTTGGCGGATTTCAACCATTGGCATCGAGTGAGTGGATGGCGGCCTTCATCCAGCCACAGGC
>RFZT01000429.1 GCA_009920585.1 bacterium | reverse complement strand
GCAATGGGACGTCACCTCGGCGGCCGCTCCGAAAGACGATCCGTTCTGATCGCTCCTCCTCAGCGGGCGTGAGAGGGATGATGATTTCGATTATTCCTGCCCCAATCTCTTGGCCAGTTTCTGGCGCACATCAGCCTTGAACCGATCAATGCCATCGCAAACAAAGGCGACGATGTCCCTCTTTTCATCTGCGACCAAGGACGTGAGATCTATGCCGAAAATGAGCTGTGTGGCTTTGTCGGTCGCATGCGACTCGAAGAACGTGGCGTTCGCGGCGCGCCGGCCAAGCGTGGCGAGGTCGTAGCGTTTGCCGCCAGAGATTTGCGAATCGAACGCCTCGTTGAGCGCTGCCGCAAGAGTGTCGCCTCCGCTCACATCCATAGCGACTTTTTCCGTGTCGAGCATCCAGTCGAGGTTTCGCCAGACCTCGCAGCCGATGACTTTTTTTGGGCGAAGCTCGGTTGGCATTTCGCGCATCGCCTGTAACGCCGCAATCACAACGCCAATGTGCGTGTCATGTTTGTCCGCAGGATTGTGAGTGTAAACGACCTCGGGGTTGCTCGCTGCAAGGATGGACTTCAAGTCATTCTTGAGCGCCAGATCCGTAGTGCTTTTGATGACGTTGCTGGAATAGTCGAGGTGCATCATCGCGGCGTACTGACCAATGACCGCTGCCGAGTTCTGCTCCTCCCGGCGAATATCCATCATCTGCTCGTCGGTGCAATCGGCATACGGGCCCTTGCGGGCGCTACCAGAACCATTGGAGCAAGTCACACCACCGAACCATTTATCGTCGCGGTCAAAACATTCGAGAATGCCGTGGAACGCCATGAACTCGAGATCGTCTTGATGAGCGCCGATACCGAGATGCGTGATGCGTTCGAGCGCAGCTCCGACGGGCTGATCGTCTGGTACGAAGATCTGAGCGGTTGCATTGTGCAGTTTCATCGGTTGTTGGTTAAGCAAACTACTCCACTCCAAGCCCGAAACCATGCTGTTTTACCGAATGCGAAGAAGGGTGACCCTTTCTGATCACTCGTCCGCATCCGATTATTTGGCGACGATATTCACGAGCTTTCCGGGAACAACGATCACCTTCACGATGGAAAGTCCGGCAGTGGCTTCGAGAACCTTCGCGCTGGTGCGGGCAGCCTGCTCGATTTCCTCGGTTGTGGCCTGTTTTGAAACAGTGAGGCGCTCGCGCACCTTTCCGTTCACCTGAACGACCAACTCGATCTCGTTTTCCACCAAGCAGGATTCGTCGTGAACTGGCCATGGGTGAGTGGATGCTTGGCCCTCGAAACCGAGGCGTTGCCAGAGTTCTTCCGCGATGTGAGGTGCGAACGGGCTGAGGAGCGGGAGCAAAATGCGCAATGCTTCGATCGGGCGAGGCTTCGCGTTCACAAACTCGTTCGTGAAAACCATCATCTGCGAAATCGCTGTGTTGAATGCGAGATCCCGGATATCGGCGGTCACTTTTTTAATGGTGGCATGGGCAACGCGGAGTTGAGCAGAGGTCAGCGGGATCTCGGCGAGATCGGTCGAGACAACCCATGTGCCTTCCTGATTTTCTTCCATGGCCATGCGCCAGACGCGGCCGAGAAAGCGATAAACGCCCTCAACGCCCTTGATGCTCCACGGCTTCATTTGCTCGAGCGGGCCCATGAACATTTCGTAGAGGCGAAGAGAGTCGGCGCCGTATTCGGAAATAACGCTATCCGGAGTCACCACATTGCCGCGGCTCTTCGACATTTTCTGTCCGTCGGGGCCAAGGATCATGCCTTGGTTGACAAGGCGCTGGAAGGGTTCGGGTGTCGTAAGATGACCGAG
>RFZT01000428.1 GCA_009920585.1 bacterium | reverse complement strand
CAATTGGTTTGCCTCATGTGGCTATTTAATAATCCTCTAATTGCCAAATTTAGAGTGGGCGCATTCTTGCCAAACACTCTGTCCTTTGCCCATTTTTCAGTTTATTCCGATTGCATTGGATATTGAAATTCTGCAGTTTTTAATAACAAATGTTTTCCCATTGGACGCCGCGCCTGAACCTCGTTGCCATTCTGAGCCTTTTGTGGGTGTGGTCTGATACCGCTTTAACGCAGGAGGCGAGCATGCCCTCCCCTACCCAAACTTCCAATTCGACGGGATCCCAAAAGAAAACGGAACCGGCGATCGTTCACAATGAAGTTCTAGAGCGCGCCACGCCCGATAATATTGCCGTTTTTATTACGCTTTCGAGTCAGCGCGCCCAGGTGAAAGTTGGTGACGAAACCGCGATCGATGCGCCGGTTTCCACTGGACGGCGTGCGGGTTGGACGCCCAAAGGGTCTTTTGTGATTGTGCAAAAAGAAATCAATCATCGATCCACTGTTTATGGAAATTTTGTGAGTACGGAGGGCCATACCGTTCGCTCGGGAGTGAATAGCCGCAAAGATATCCCTCCTAGCGGTGCCGCTTTTGTTGGAGCGCCGATGAAGTGGTTTATGCGACTTGGGAGCCATTTGCAGGATTATACAACCGTTGGAATGCATGCGGGGATTCTGCCGGGGTATCCCGCCTCGCATGGTTGTATTCGCTTGCCGGAGAAGGTCGCGCGCGTGATTTTTGAGAAAGCCAAAATCGGGACGCCGGTGATGATTTTGGATTGAGCTTTACGAACTCCCCTCGTCAGGCGCAACAGCGTGTTCCACAGTTCCAGGCTAACAAGAGCGTGGGCGTTTTGACCTATCGCCGAGCAGGAGCTTTTTGGTAGCGATGTGCTAGCGACTGCCTTGCATCGCAGAGCCGAGTGCGCCACCGCCCTCCCAAGATTGGGGGCGATTCCAAGGGAGTGAACTTCCGGCGTGCTGCGAGGATTCTTCCTCGGTGGAGCAACCGATCAGGACTCCTGCTGCTAGGAGAACAAGGAGGCTATTCCTCAGGGTTTTTAAAGATAACTTCATCGCCAGGTTGGATGCTAAGACCGCGTGTGATGCTGGTCGGAATAATGTCTGCAATGGAAGTCGAGGGTTCCACAGAGGTGATTCGGACACGTCCGATTTCGGTGGAGCCACGTTTGACAATCAATTCTGTGTTGCTGAGGACGCCATTTTTATCCCCGATGCTGAGAACCACGAAATTCCAAGCCTGATTCACGGCGAGTACTCTTCCCATGAGATTTCTGCGGGCTGACTTCAGTTTCGTTTCGATTTCTTTTTTCTTGTACTCTGCGAGGGCGGCGTTTTTGGAGTCGATTTCTTCTTGAATCTTTTTATTGAGCGTTTCTAGCTCTTCGATCCGCGCTTTGTTTTCATCTTGAGCTGGGGCGGCAGTGGTGGAGGCTGCAGTTGCGGCTGCGACAGCCACTTTCAGGGCTTCGATTTCGTCCCCTTTGGTTTTGAGATCGGTGGTCAAGGTAGCGATCTCCGCTGTTTTTTCAGTCAGCTTGGTGTTGGCTTCGGTGAGATTTGTCTGGGTGGTCGCAAGTTCGGTTTTAAGTTTTGCGACTTGGGATTCAAGCTGCTCCTTCTGGGCGGTCAGTTCGGTGTTTTTCGCTTCCGAGTCCGTCAACTTTTTCTTTGTTTCTTCGAGTTCGGACTTGGTTTTTTCCAAGTCGGCTTGAGTGGAAGCAAGCGTCTCTTTCGTTTGAAGAAGGGTTGTCCTGTTTAGGTAGCCAACTCCCGCCGAGGCAAGAGAGACGACTATGGAAAGAATGATAAGG
>RFZT01000427.1 GCA_009920585.1 bacterium | reverse complement strand
GGCATTGCCTGCGACATGATGCACGGCTTCAACTGGACTGCGTGGACGACCGGCAAACCCACTGAACGCCTCGCGCTCATCCCCGCCGGACAGGAGCACATCCTCGAACAGGAGGACGGCAAGAAACGCTGGGTGCAGGTGGTGACGGAACTCTCCCGCGCCTTCGCCCTCTGCGCTGCCAGCGATGAAGCCACGGAGATCCGCGACAACGTGAGTTTCTTCCAAGCCCTGCAAGCCGCGTTGAACAAGCAGAGCAGCACCAACCGCAAGACGCCCGAGCAGATCGACGCCGCCATCCGGCAGCTCGTGAGCAAGGCCATTACGACCGAAGGCCAGGTGATCGACGTCTTCACCGCCGCCGGATTGCCCAAGCCGGACATCTCGATTTTGTCCGACCAATTCCTCGCTGAAGTTCGCGGCCTCAAGCACAAGAACGTCGCCGCCGAACTACTGGAGAAGCTGCTCAAGGACGAACTCAAGGTGCGCTCTAAGCGTAACCTCGTGCAGAGCCGGGTCTTTTCCGAGAAGCTCAAACAGACTCTCAACTCCTACCACAACCGCGCCATCAGTACGATGCAGGTCATCGAAGAGCTGATCAAACTCGCCAAGGACCTCGACGCCGCCACCAAGCGCGGTGAGGACATGGGCCTAACGGATGATGAGATCGCCTTCTACGACGCTCTTGCCTCCAACAGCAGCGCCGTGCAAGCGATGGGCGACGACAAGCTCAAGCTCATCGCCGCCGAGCTCATCACCCAAGTAAAGAAGAGCGTGACCATCGACTGGACCCTCCGTGAGAGCGCCCGAGCCAAAATCAAAGTCATGGTGAAGCGCATCCTGAGCAAGCACGGCTACCCTCCCGACTTGCAGGAAGAAGCCGTGAAGACAGTCCTCGCGCAGGCGGAGTTGCTCTGTGCGGAGTGGGTGTGAGGACTAATGAGGGATTCGGCAGTCACAAAGCATAGAGGGTATGCATTATTAAGAGCTGCTTAAAATGAACTATTCATAAGTCAACCTAGAAGCGACGAGAGACTGGATGCTAAGATCTGTTTGACGGCTTTTAGTAATTGAACTCAGATTCTGTTGCGGTAGGTGGATGAGAAATAGGAGTCACCCTCGATGCATAAATAATAGCCCTTGGAATCCTCGAATAAAATAACATGAGAGCAGAAAATCTTTTGTGGTCTGGAACGCCATCCCAAGTGACAAACTTTGGTGTATTCGTGATTTGGGGGTTATTGGCTTGCACGCTTGTTTTGGCACCTGTGGCCTTCTTTGTGATCCTCTGGAAATACCTCGTGGTCAAAAATCAGGTTTATGAATTGACCAACCAGCGTCTGAAAATGCACAGCGGGGTTTTGTCAAAACGCATCGAAGAACTGGAACTTTACCGCGTGAGAGACACACAGTTTGAGCAGCCTTTTTTTCTGCGATTATTTGGCTTGGGAAATGTGATTTTGCTCACGACAGATACCTCATCACCCGAAGTCATTGTGCCGGCCATACCGAATGCCCAAGCCATAAGAGAACAAATCCGATATGCGGTGGAAGAAACCCGCGATAGCAAAAGAGTACGAGTCGCTGAACTGGAATAGGCTTCTGCTGGATTAGAGATTAATTTGCCGAGATAAATCGATCAAACCGATCCCATCGACTATCTTTGCAGCCCCTCGCGTCGATTAGGAACAACGCCGAGATGCGGGGTTATTTCAGCTCCTGAGGGAGATGAGGCTGGAGCGCCTTCACATCCTGCACGCTGGCCTTGGCACAAACGAGAATCGCATCTGGCGTTTCTACCACGACCAGATCATTCACTCCGCAAAGCGCGATGAG
>RFZT01000426.1 GCA_009920585.1 bacterium | reverse complement strand
ATTATGTCCACCCGCCAATGGGGCTTTTGGTAAATCATGAAAATCGGACTCGCACAGATCAACTCGACCGTCGGCGATCTCGCCGGCAACGCACGCAAGATCATCGATTCCTGCCGCGCTCTCGAGCGCCAGGGAGCCGAAATCATCCTCACTCCGGAACTCGTTCTCACCGGCTATCCCCCGCAGGATTTGCTTTTCCAATCGGACTTTGTTCCCGCCAGTCTTCGAATGCTGGAGGAAATTCACAGTGCCACGGACTCCGCCGCGTGGATTGTCGGCTGTGTGCAATGGAATCCCTCGCCAGAGGGAAAGCCGCTCCTCAACGCCGCAGCTGTACTCGAGCGAGGAAAACCGGTCCGATGGGTTTTTAAAACCCTGCTCCCGACTTACGATGTTTTCAATGAGGCCCGCTATTTTCACCCGGGCCCTCGTCCCGCACCGGTCGAAATTCACGGCCGTCTTTTCGGAATCACGATCTGCGAGGATGTGTGGACCCCAGAATACCTGCCCCGCCCCCTCTACGGATGCGACCCCGTCGAGATACTTGTGAAAGCGGGTGCGGAAGCCATTTTGAATCTCAGCGCCTCACCGTTTCAGATCGGCAAACCTGCCCGTCGAGCGGAGATGCTACGCTCCCAAGCTCAGAAAAATCGCATTCCTTTCTACTACTGCAATGCCATCGGAGGTAATGACCAACTGGTCTTTGATGGACACTCCTTCGCCATCGACGCGGATGGGCAGACTTTGAAAACTGGGCCCGGTTTTATAGAGGCCGCCTTGCTAGTCGAAGATACCCCCTTAACGGAACCCGCGCCTGCGTCGGACATGGCCGATCTCCGCAGCGCTCTGGTTCTTGGTTTGCGGGACTACGCAGCCAAGTGTGGATTCCGCTCCGCCGTTCTAGGCCTAAGTGGCGGCATCGATAGCGCCGTGACCGCCTGCATTGCCGTCGAAGCTTTGGGCGCGGATAAAGTCACCGGCATCGCGATGCCATCGCCCTACTCTTCGACTCACAGTCTAGAGGATGCCGCCGCCCTCGCTCGCAATTTGGGCATCACTTACCACACGATTCCGATCGCAGATAGTTTCGAGACTTTTAAAAAGCAAATGCGTCCCCTTTTTGAAGGACTTCCGGAGGATACGACCGAGGAAAACATGCAAGCCCGACTTCGTGGGCTCACCCTCATGTCGCTTTCCAACAAAATCGGCCACCTGCTTCTGACCACTGGTAATAAAAGCGAGCTAGCGGTCGGCTACTGCACGCTCTATGGCGACATGTGTGGCGGTCTGGCCGTGATCTCCGATGTGCCAAAAACGATGGTCTACTCGTTAGCGGAGTTTCTGAATCGTGATACGGAAATCATTCCCCGCCGGACCATCGACAAACCACCGAGCGCCGAACTTCGTCACGACCAAACCGATCAGGATACCCTTCCTCCCTATGAAACCCTAGATGCCATCTTACGACTTTATGTTGAAGAAAATCTCGGGGTGGATGCCATCGTTGCGCAGGGTTTTGATGCCAAAACCGTTCATTGGGTCACTCGCAAGGTGGACTTCAATGAATACAAGCGCGAGCAGGCGGCTCCGGGTCTAAGGGTCACCAGCCGGGCATTCGGGATCGGTCGTCGAATGCCCATTGCACAAAGGTTTCTGAGAGCCTAGCCCACTCAACCCGAATTCAGCAGAATCGACCACGGGGCGATAGAATGCCCAAAGCAGCCCGCAGTGTGAAGCAAAGCTGAATCAACCGGGCGCGAGCGACACAAAGAGCAGAGAGAATCCGTTGTTTACAATTTCATAAGGGTCCGATTTTTTTTAACATCAGAAACCCTTAAGGAATTCC
>RFZT01000425.1 GCA_009920585.1 bacterium | reverse complement strand
TGTAAAAGCCCCCAGCCAGCGCCGTTGTAGCGTTCGGAGGAATTGACTCCCTCGCCTTTGAAGTTCACGTAATCCATCAGCGCGTAATAACCGAGCGGCTCGGCGGCGACACGCTCGAAGTTGGATCTTACCAATGAGGATTTGCCGGACCCAGCCGCCTGAAGCATTTTCGGGAGGGCCGATTCCATTCGGATCGCGGCGAAGCGGGCCTGAAGGGCGATGGTTTTCGAGAGCAAGTTTCGCAATTGGGTGAGCCTAGGGCCTTGTAGGTCGGCCACAAAGCTCGCTCTCGTTCCCCACGGGCAGACACCGAGCATCCAGGCGTCCACGGTTGCTCCATTGGCCGCTAGATATTTGGCCAATCCGGGCCAACTCTCTTCAAATGGCCCCCGCTTTCCCTGTGGATACCATATAAAGTGGGCGATTCCGAGTGAGGGAAATGCCTCGCTTTTGTTCCATGAAGTCAGGCCCGATATGGTGCCTGCGCATTCATTGGTCCAAATGCGTTTGCCGATCTCCATCGCTTGCTTGTCCGAAAGCTTCACGTCTGCAGCCTGGCTCGGAAAAAGGGGCAACAGGGCGGTTGCTAAAAAAAGAATCCATTTCATAGAAAAGAAGGAGGTATCATGACGCAAAAAAAGGCGGGGCGAATTTTAATCTTCGGATGAGGGTGGAAGCGATGATTGGCGTCTTGCTCGGAAAAATTCCCGTAGCAGATGGAGGCATTCCTCGGCCATGACGCCGGGGGTGATCTCGCTCCGGTGGTTGAGTTGCGGCATTTGAAGAATATTTAAGAGGCCACCGGCTCCGCCGCCCTTGGCATCGGGGCAACCAAAAATCACTCTTCGCAGTCGCGCATGAACGATCGCGCCCGCGCACATCGGACAGGGTTCTTTCGTTACGTAGAGGTCGCAGTCCGTGAGGCGCCAATCTTCTACGGCGGCCTCGGCTTGCGTGATGGCCAGCATTTCTGCGTGCGCGGTGGCGTCCTTGAGCATTTCCACTTGGTTCCAAGCGCGAGCAATGATCTGACCTTCTCGGACGATCACGGCTCCCACAGGCACCTCGTCAGCGGCAAAAGCCCTGCGTGCCTGCCGCAAGGCTTCCTTCATGTAATATTCATCGTTGGCAATTTCCACGTTCATAAGGTATGCCACACATATGCTTTCGCGTAAAATCCTCGTTGCACCCTCGATTCTTGCCAGCGACTTCAGCCGGTTGGGCGACGAGGTGGAGCGTGTGACATCCGCTGGCGCGGATTGGATTCATTGCGATGTGATGGATGGGCACTTTGTGGACAACATCTCATTTGGTCCCGCCATTGTCGAAGCGGCCTCCCGTTACACTTCACTGCCGTTGGATGTTCATCTCATGATCGACCATCCCGATCGTTATTTGGAGCGCTTCATGTCTTTCGCCTCCTCGATTTCTGTTCATTTGGAAGCCCCCCACGATGTCTCTAAAACTCTGGCAACCGTTCGCGAGGCCGGCCTCCTTGCCGGACTTGCGATCAGTCCTCAAACGCCCATAGAAAAAATCGAACCCTACCTCGGGGCCTTTGATATTTTGCTTATTATGACCGTGAATCCCGGACGGGGCGGTCAGGCATTTCTGCCAGACATGCTGCCGAAAATCGCGCAAGCCGCAATTTGGCGATCCCAAGGCGGACACGAGTTCCACATCGAGGTGGATGGCGGTATCAATGCCCGCACCGCATTGGATTCCGTCCAAGCGGGTGCCAACATTCTTGTCGCGGGCACGTCCGTATTCCGGGCCCCTGATGCCGCCGTTGAAATCAAGCAACTTCGTGAAGTTTGATTTTCCGCCGATACGTTCATGAGTAAGCCAGCGTCCCGTTTT
>RFZT01000424.1 GCA_009920585.1 bacterium | reverse complement strand
AGTCAGGGTTGGTTGATCAACAAATGTATTTTAAAAAATGGCGAACGAGTTCGATCTAAGTGGAATTTTAAAGGCCGCACTCGATTTGCAACATTTCTGCGAAAGCAGGAATTGGGATTTTTGCTTTATTGGAGGTCTTGCTGTGCAGCCCTGGGGAGATCCTCGAGCCACTCAAGATGCGGATTTATCTTTGCTAACGGGCTTTGGAAATGAAGAGGAGTTTGTGGATCAACTGCTCTCCGAATACAAACCAAGGCGGGAAAACGGCCGTGAATTCGCCCTTGAATACCGAGTTTTGTTGCTATGGAGCCATGATGGAATCGCTCTGGATATTGCCTTGGGGGCTTTGCCGTTTGAGGAGATTTCGATTAAACGCTCAGTAAAATGCCCCATAGCACCAGGCCACGAATTGAAAATATGCACACCAGAGGATTTGATCGTTCATAAGGCTTTCGCATCCCGTGACCGCGACTGGGCCGATATCGACATGGTTTTATTACGCCAAGGACGAAGATTAAAGATCGCCCAGATTTTTGAGGACTTATCGCCTTTGGTGGATCTCAAAGAAGACCCATTATGAAGTCGCGGATCTGGAGTAAGGCGGATTGGCTTTGCGGTCTGACGACGGGGTTGGTTGCTTTTTTTGTCTATGCTTGGACGGTTGCACCCAATGTCACTCTGCTGGACTCAGGCGAGTTCATGGTGGCTGCGCAGCATTTTGGCGTGGCTCATCCGCCGGGCTATCCTCTTTGGACCTTGCTCGTCTGGCTTTTTCAATTGCTGCCGCTGGGGAATGCCGCTTGGGAGATCAATTTATTCAGTAGTGTTTGCGGGGCGCTGGCTGTGGGCGTGGGGACGATGCTTTTTTCAAGTTCCACGCGTTGGATGCTCGGCGATGCCTTGAATCGCTGGCGTGGACTCCTCTCAATTGTGACGCTTTCGATCGGTTTGCTTTTTGCCTTTAGCTTCTCGTTGTGGTCGCAGGCCACGATCACGGAGGTTTACACACTACATGCGCTTTTGATCGGGCTTTATCTTGTTTCTCTCTACGTTTGGCTTCGTCGCCCTGAGAGCCTGCCTTTGTTACTTCTGCCCTTTTTCCTTCTCGCGTTTTCTTTTAGTAATCACCAACTGAGCTTGTCGCTCGCACCATTGCCATTCCTTGCCGTCCTCCTCGTGAGGCGCGATATTTTTTGGGATCTGCTTGTCGCAGCCCTGATCACGGTGCTGATTGTTTTTCTCGGGTTTGCCATTTTATCTGGCGAATTACCTGTTCTGAAAACCGGCCTCCGTTTCTTTTACTGCGTGATTCTAGGTGCTGGCGTGTTGCTGGTGATTCGGCGATTTCGGATCGAGTGGGGACTCATTGCCTACCTCCCTATAGTCGTGATTTTGGGATTACTCCCCTACGCCTACATGCCGGTCGCCTCATCGACGAATCCCCCCATGAATTGGGCCTACACGCAAACATCCGAAGGCTTTTTCTTTTCGTTTAATCGCTCGCAATATGGAGGCAGCCTCAGTCAGCAAAGTCTGCGCAGTCTCGGAAAACTGATGGGCACCTCGCCGAAGAAATACGAGGCTAAAGAGGAAACGGAATTGGCGGGACCAAAGCCGCCCAGCACTCTGTCCAAGCTCCAGGAATGGATTGGATTTTTCTGGCTTCAACTCGGTCGCAGTTTCACCCCGCTCGGCGTTGTCGCTTACTTCCTCGCCCTTATTGCCATTCTCCGCATTCGGGATGTCGTCCGAAGGACGTGGGTATATCTGCTTGAGATCGCCTTTGTGCTGGCGGCGATCCTTCAACCCGTCGCGGATGGAGCTGAAATTGACAAGGCCGGATGGTGGCTCCAGATGCCT
>RFZT01000423.1 GCA_009920585.1 bacterium | reverse complement strand
GCTGAGACGGAGAGCTACTTGGAAAATTTTCGCTCCCATGTGGAAACCGTCAACGGAGTCGAAATCGTTATTGCCCCGCCATTCACGGCCATAGCCAAGCTATCCGAGCTGCTCGGTGGATCTCAAAAAATCAGCCTCGGCGCGCAGAATATGTCTTCCGAGATGTCGGGTGCCTTCACTGGCGAGATCAGTCCGACCATGTTACGCGAACTTTTCGTCCGTTTTGTTATTCTCGGTCACAGCGAACGTCGCCAAATCTTTGGCGAGACGGATGCGGTGGTTAACAAAAAAGTCCACACCGCCCTCGCTTGCGGTCTTCGCCCGATTGTTTGCGTCGGAGAGACGCTCGAGGAACGGGATGGTGGTCGTGAAAAAGAAGTTCTCGAAACCCAATTGCGCGGCAGTCTTGCGGGTGTGACCGCAGAGCAAATGCTCAGCATCGTCATCGCTTACGAGCCAGTATGGGCGATCGGCACGGGCCGCAATGCCTCTCCGGAACAGGCTCAGGATGCCCACGCGCACGTGCGCTCTGTCCTCGCCTCGCTCACCGATGAGGCCACCGCTGCGAAAGTTCGCATCCAATACGGCGGTAGCGTGAAGCCAGCCAATGCCTCTACGCTTCTCAGCCAGCCTGACATTGACGGAGCACTGGTCGGAGGCGCCAGCCTCGAGCCGATGGCCTTCTCGGAAATCGTCAAGGCCGCTGTCAGCAAGTAAACAAATCTCAACGGCCCACACGTGCAAATGTGCGTGTGGGCTTTTTGTTTAGTAGCGCAGTTCCTACTGTCCGCGACGGATGCGGGAGCCGGGGAAGTTCACAATGAACCTCCAAACAATCTTCTCCCGGCACTCGATCTCCCAGGTTTCGGGATTCACCTTGCTGGGAATATCGTACCGACGCACATCGATCACCGTATCATAGCCACGATCGGCAAAGATATCGATGATCATGGCCAGCACGAGCGGATCGGTAAGCAGGTGGCTTTCCGAGTTGATGTGGGCCCGGCCAGACATCGTGTGCCGGCGGATGATGGGCATGAACTTGTCATCGATGAGATCCACCGCTTGAGCAAAGAGATCAGGGTGTTCCTCGTTGTAGGAATCCAGACGCTTCACCAACTCCTGACGCGCATGAATGCTGAGGTCGCGGGCAATGGGGATGCGTGAAATGCGGTCAAATGTGGCTTGGTCGAGCTCGAGGGAACTCTGGTAGCGCAACTCGTCTTGAATGCGTCGTTGCACCTCGTCGATCGAGCCCTGGGCATTGACGTAGTGGTAAAAGAAAACTGCGCGAAGGGATTTCAGGGACTCGTAGGTGACTTCCTTGAAGGTGCGATAACGATTGCGAGCGGCGGCTTCGGACAAATCCGTCGCACGCGTCTCGAGAATCTTGCCGACCCCAGAGGCCTCGACGCTGGCATTGTGCAGACGGGCACGCTCGCCCCGCAGAATCTGACGGTGCACGGACTCCGCTTCATCCACAAAGAGCACGACGATATGGAACATCGGCTTGCGGAACTGAGAGGCCATAGGAGTGCCGATATACTGGTGCCGGAGGGCGTTCAGTTTCTCGTGAAGAAGTCGCAAGCAGAGGACCTGCACTTTCGTGCGCGGATAGCCGTCCACCACCACGCCAGATTGATTTTCCGGCCGGAGAAGCGCTCGCAAAAGTAGTCCAGTGACCTCGCGGTCGCCCACCATGAGTCCGGCGTCGATAAGCTTGCGAGCGGCGGGACTCAGCAAAAGATCACTCACCACGATCGGTGCAGCGGTGAGGCTGCGGTAATTCTGAATGAATCGTGTTTGGGTTCCCTTACCCGCGCCTGGTGCTCCATTCAGCCAGATGACTTCATTCGGAAATTTAAGACCCGCGACGCCGACCTCC
>RFZT01000422.1 GCA_009920585.1 bacterium | reverse complement strand
ACTCTCTCTCGAATTATCGATTCCCTCGCCAATGAGTTCATTGAACTCTTCGAAACGAACTCACGCCAGAAGCTCATACTCCATCAACGTAGCGGAGAATCGATCCATATCCGTACGGCTATGCAAGCGGAAGCAGACCCTCGTCTTCACGACAAGATCTGGTCCCGCCGCCTTCGACACAAGCGCTTCGACCCCCTAGTCGTCTTGGCCCTCGATCTCTCTGGTTCCATGAGGGGTGATAACTTTGATGCGGCATTCGACGGAGTCGTTCTTCTTTCCGAAGTGTGCCTGCGCTCAGGATTGCCCCTCGCGATGTGGACTTTCAATAGTCAAGCACACCAGATTCTGAAACCGCAGAGCCAGTGTGACTCTCCATCTCGCCGTCAAAGGATTGATAAGCTGCGTTCGGAATGCAAAGGGAACACGGAAATGGAATTGGCCCTCTCCCGCATCCACTCGAGCCCAGAGCTCAACCAATTTGCAAATCCGATCGTCTTTGTGATCAGCGATGGGAAGCCGGATAACGAATCTTCTACCGCAGCCGAAATCAACCGATTTGAGGCTGATCAAATTCCGCTCATCGGTGTTGGCATCGGCCCAGATACCGAAGAAATGGCGTCACTCTTCAAAAACTCGGTTGTGAATGTGAATGTTGCCTCAGTCGCTTCGACACTCTGCAGCGCAGTACGCAAGGCACTCTACGAGCACATCACTCCAGCCGGTCCCAATTCTCACCTTCGCGCAGCTTAAAAACCAACATCCCAACTATGCACATCAACCTCGCCGAAAAAAACCCATCCCGCTTGTTGAATTCACTTCAGTCTGCCTTTGAAGATGAGCCTGACGAGATCACCATTGAACTGATCGGACCTGGCGTTCTCTATCACGATACGGCTCTCATGTTGCATGAGGAAATGAAGAGTCACGCCGGCGTCACGCGCGTCCACGTGAGAGCCCGGACCTGCCTTATTGACGGAGCTGTTCTGCTCTGGCTTGCCGCAGATACACGCTCCATGCGCGATGACACCTGGATCCAAGTCAATGAGGTTCCTGATGACCTCGATTTTACGGTTAACAAAAATTACCCGCACGCCATTTGCACGAGCGATGAAGGCCCTTCCAAGACCGATTTTCGCACGATATTGAAATACATTAATGAATTCCTTCCAGTGAACGAGATTGCCGGCTTCCGCTTGTTTGCGCCCGACATCCGAGAGTTTGGACTTCTTGAGGATTGCGAGGATTCTCTGACTCCTTACTTCTTCCCAGACACAGAAGAACCACTTCCCCCCACTCCTCAAGATCGTCCGATTCGAAATAGTAAATCGAAAATCTAACTCTATGGGATCCGCTTCTAGCACCGCAATGAACCCTGCTGACCCATCCACTCCACCCGAGGAGTTACAATTTCTGGCTCGTTCCAAAAAGGTTTCCATTCAACGCGCCGTCGCTGAAAATCCGAACGCTCCGGAAACACTTCTCAACACGCTTTGGGAAAAACATCCTGCGTGCATGCTCGCGAATCCGATCCTGGATTTCTGGGAACTCACCGACCCTGGATCCTTGCTGCGGCACGTCACTCCCCCAGCACTGCTCGCTTTATACAACCACCTCGGGAAATCTGGCACTGAATTGCCCACCCACATTTTCACGCCGGATTCACTCAAAAAAACTCTCGAGAGGGCCTTTAGCCGCTCCGATGATCGCATTTTCCTACACGCTCCGTTTGATCGAAACGCAAAAAACCGACTCATTTTCTTGAAGGCCGCCCTCAGGCAGAGCTACTTTGATTTATTCTTGGAGCAGGCGCCTGACACGGCTTGGAGTGCTTTAGCGAATGACCCCGATCCGGAAGTTCGCCTGCACTTCGCACAACTTCTCAGTATCACG
>RFZT01000421.1 GCA_009920585.1 bacterium | reverse complement strand
TTCATGAGTGATGACTTTCCACTTGCGTTCATTCCATAGACCAGCCAGCCTGCACTCGCTTCTGCGGTGCCCAGAGTCACCGTATGCTGTACATACGCCTGTCGCTGGCATGCCGTTTCAATGAGTGGGTGACGAAGCCCCTCCACATGGACAGATGCGAAGGTCTCAGCCTCCACAAAGGTTGGCTTCTGAAATCCGTACTCCTGAGACACCTTGGCAATACAGAGACTCATATCAATCTCTGAAACCCAAGTCTCCAGAAAATTCCAGAGAAGAGTTCCAGTCTCTTCAATAAGTGTATTACAGAGTGGAGGTAGTTCTTCGCGAGCCGCTGCTGCAAGTTGTGCCCTGAGTCCGAGAACTTTTCCATGAACACCCTCCAGATATGCACACTCAATTGTACCCTGTGTCGTTTTCCGAATATTCACCTCCATGTCAGGAAATGGACAGGCGCCCGTGGCGGCCCTCGGGTCAATGGTCAAAGCACCCTTCTTAAGACGCGCTGAGACGGCCACCTGTTTTTCAGAGGCCTCCAGTGCGCTCGGTTTCTGACTCGCGATTTTCTTTAGAAGTGTAAGGGTCGTCTTAGTTCCTGTAATACTATAGACTTGTGTATCACGACCTGACTCTACCCGCAAGGCATCCACAGGAAGACCAGCCCAGACGGCGAGTTCTTCTGCACGCCGCTTGACATCTGCACGAATGGCTGCGAGTTGCTGCTCTGCCGCTGCCGTTTTTGGAGCATGCTGGTCCTTAAAAAAACAGAGGTCATCTGGAGTATCGGCTGCCTGTCTCGCCTTTGGAATATCAAAGAGTTCCTGGAAAAGGGTGAACATCTCAAGAAATGCGGTGAGATTATCGGCGGAAAGTTCAAAGAGTGTTCCTTGAAACAGTACGGCCAGATCCTTCATGCGCGTATAGGTTTCATGAAGTGCAAGAATCTCCTCCGAAGTGACCGTATAATTCTGAATCTTGCGATGAATACGAGGAAAATCGTAGATTTGGCGAAGATAGCGTTCAAGCTTGGCCACTTCGGAAAACTCTGTCATAAACTCAATTTTGTTCAGTCTGTCTTCAAGGATTGCAATATCTGAAATAGGTGTCAAGAGACGGTCACGTAATTGGCGACGTCCTGGAGGCGTCAATGTCTTTTGAAACAGGCCAAGAACAGAATCATCTGTGCGCATCGAAGTACAGTTCAATTGCGTCAGCGCATTGTTTCCAAGATGAACACGCCCCCTCGGTGTCCACGGTTCAAATGCTTGGAGGTTTTCCAAGGAGGAAGGCAAGTGGTCTTCAATAAATCGAAGTAAGGAGATAAGTGCCCGTTCCGTATAGGGTGCATCTGAAATTCGTAGATAATCACGAATGGGTAGCATTGTTTCAGGAGAAAAGAGCCGTGTTAGAAAGTCTTCACGAACAAGAGATGTTTCAAATCCGCCCTGGTCGCTCGGATTTGCTGAACGAGAATGTAGAAGTGCAGTGGTGCCACCGAATCGCGAGCGAAGTACGGCTTCAGAGGGACGCGACATGGCATCTCCGCGCCACAGAACAATGAGTTCCCGAGGATTTTGAACTTGAATTGCATGGACAAGAAGATCCGTTGACCAGACATCGGCTGTTCCTGAGGCAATGCCTTGGAAACCACTCGTATGTCCTGTAGTCAAGTCAAAAAAGGCGACACCATAGGCGGGTGCCTCGCCCTTCTGCCAATTACGCTCCTCAAGCCAGATGGCGGCGACATAGGGCGCATCGAGTCCAACGGCTTCCGTGTGAGTTCCTGGAGAGAGAATGCGTGCAACTGGGCGTTCGGTCACCTTTCCAGATGTATTTTTGAGTTGGTCGCAGACAACAACTGTCCAATTATTCTTCGTGAGGACGGAGGCGAAC
>RFZT01000043.1 GCA_009920585.1 bacterium | reverse complement strand
ACCCGAGCCAACACCCGAGCCAACACCCGAGCCAACACCCGAGCCAACACCCGAGCCAACACCCGCGCCGACACCCGCGCCGACACCTGCGCCGACACCTGCGCCGACACCTGCGCCAGAACCTGCTCTAAGAGCCTCTGCAAGCACTGTCAATCCAGAGTCCGCCGTTAAGGCTACTCCGAGCGCTGTCAAACCCGGCGCCCCCGTGGCAGCCAAACCCGTTGCCGCCGCTGTCAAACCCGGTGCTCCTGTTGCAGCCAAGCCTGTAGCCGCCGCTGTCAAACCCGGCGTCCCTTTTGCAGCCAAGCCTGTAGCCGCCGCTGTCAAACCCGGTGCTCCTGTTGCAGCCAAGCCTGCCGCTACCGGCATCAAACCCGGATCCGCCTTAGCTGCCAAGCCCCAGTCGGCATCCAAAGCTCCGACTGCCCCCGCATTTGTCGCTCCTCCCGACATGCCGCCTGATGACCTCGTAGGGACAACGTTAGGGAATTATAAAATCGAGGCGAAACTCGAAGAGCGAGATTCGAAAACCCTCTATCGCGCCAAACAAACAAACGTGGATCGCCAAGTGATCCTTTTTGTATTGAAACCTGACGCCGCACAGGATCCCGAAGTTGTCGAGCGTTTTAAAGCTGATGCCAAAGCGAAGGCCCGCGTATCGAACGTGATGGTTTCCTCTGTTTACGAGGGTGGCGAAGCGAATGGCGCTCACTTTTACTCCTGCGAGTTTATCTCAAGCCCCACACTTGCCCAACTCCAAAAAAGCGGAACCTCACTCGACTCCAAGACAGCCCTCCAGACCATCAAAGTGATTGCTGATGTCTCTGAGTTTTTTGCGAAAGAAAAAATCGAGCATCTCGCTTGGACAGCAAATCACATTCTCATCAAATCCGGCCAACCTCCCCAAATATCCAACATTGCCTGCGACTCGAGCCAGAGCACACTCACACTTCCAGAAGAGATATCCGCTATTGGTCAAATGTTGCTGGCTTCCATCGATAACTCCCCGGCATCGGCTTCTGCTCGTGAGGTCGTCACGAAGATGGCGACCAGCCCCCAAACTTTTCCGAATTGGAAGACCGTTGCTGATCTCGCTACATCCAAAATGCCAAAATCCGCTCCTGCGGATGTCAAAAAAATTGAAGCTCAAGGCCTCGCAATGACCAAGGCCGTGGTGGAGACAAAGAAAAGCAACCGACTCCACATCATGATCGGCAGCGCACTCTCACTGACTCTGACTATTGGCGCCTGCTTCGCGATCTACAAAGCGATGACCAAAAGCGAGGTGACTATCAAGGATCTTGGTACTATGATCGAAATTCCATCTGGTGAGTTCCAATATCAGGATCAGACGATGACGCTCCCGACTTTTTACATTTCAAAATACGAAGTCACCATTGCCGAATACGCGAGCTTCCTGAAGTTTCTAGAGGAAAACCCAGATAAGGCCACCTCCTTTGATAGTCCACAGCAACCTAAAGGAAAGTCTCACATCCCTGCGGATTGGGCAGACATGACCGAACTCAAGCCCCCCATGCCGGGCTATTACAATCGCGCCAGAAAATGGGGCCAATACCACGGAGCCCCTCTCACGGTGGACTCACCGGTTTTCGGTGTCGATTGGTTCGATGCCTTTGCGTATGCAAAGTGGAAGGGACAGCGCCTCCCCACTGAGCAGGAATGGGAAAAAGCGGCTCGAGGCATAAGCAAGGGCATTTACCCTTGGGGCGATGAAAATAAACCCGAACGGGCCAATACCGGACTCGATTTTTCACCCAATCCCGACCCCAAATCCGGCGGAGAGAAGGATGGCGCTAAACGATACAGCCTCGTCAATTTTCCGAAAACGGATAAAAGCAGCTATGGCGTATTTGGAACCGCAGGTAACGTCTCCGAATGGACAGCCAGTATTGGAGAGGATCCTCAAATGCCCGGATCTAAAAACCCTGTCATTCGTGGTGGAAACTGGAAAACCAAGGACTACCAACTCACTCGCCGTATTATGAAATTAAGCGAACTCCAGAGCGATGATGCCCTTGGCTTCCGCACGGCTAGCGACGTGGCTCAATGATGAAAATCGGAGAGGTTGCTAAGGTCCCAGTGAAGTCCCCCCCTCCTCGGTCCTCCAGCTCGTCGTGCTTAGCACTCGTTGCTGGGTTTTTGCTCACTGCTCTCCAATGCGCCTCTGCCCAACTGCAAGTTGATATCACGCTCAAGCGAACTCTTTACATCGCCTATGAGCCTCTGATCGTGAACGTGAGTATCACGAACCTCTCCGGCACCACTCTTGAACTCGCCGACAGCGGCAAGATTCACTGGTTTGGATTCCAAGTCGAAACGCTCGACAATCGTCCTGTTGCTCCACGCCCAGGAAGAGCCGCGGACGCACCAATCACACTCGAGCCCGGACAAAGAATCACTCGCGCAGTCAACCTTACGCCACTTTACCCGATCACCGAATATGGGGGGTATCGGATCCAAGCTTCGGTTTACGCTACGTCACTCGGCCAGTATTTTAATTCCCCTCCCCTGAATGTGGAGATCACTGAGGGCCGTGTCGTTTATGAGAAAACAGTGGGAGTTCCAGAATCCGATATTGGAGGCGGTTCGATCCGCAATATCGCCATCCTCACCCACCGTTTGCCAAATAGTTCCCAACTCTACATCCGCATCCAAGAGTCGGGAACAGGCACCGTTTTTTGCACACATCGTCTCGGTCGCCTTGTGTCCTCCGGCGTGCCGGACATCCTACTCGACTCCCACAACCGCCCCCACATCCTACAGAATCTAGCACCTAAGGTTTTTCTTTATTCTGTGATCGGACTCAATGGCGAGGTCTTCGAGCGCAAAACCTACAACCAAACCCGACGCCACAGGCCTTTTCTAAAATTGGGTCCAGATGGCAACGTCACCCCACTTGGCGGTGAGGAATCGCACCCAGACGTCATTGCTGCCGAAAGGCCCCTCCCTTCCCTTTCCGATCGCCCAGTGCCAGTGCCAGGTTCCCGTACGGACTCCACCTCAAGCGATCCAAGGCCTAAAAACCTCTTGTCCGAATAAGGGCGTTTAAAACGCACTTTGTATTTGCCTTCACTACTGGCTGCTAGACGAAAATTGTTCAATACCAGAATGATGTGCATTAAAAAGAACCTATTTATCGGCAGGCTTTACCCAGAGTCTTCCTCCACTATCGTTCGCTGTAAAAGGCATCAACGAGCGCAAGGCAGCGATCGTTAGGAAGCACGCCCAGTTCCATTTGGTTCATCAAATAGGCAAAGCCGATACCCGTCTCGGGATCGGCAAAGGCTAGGCTCCCGCCTGCGCCCGCATGACCAAATGCGCTTACTGAGGGCCCGAAGAGCTGACGAGATTTGCGACCTCCAGAGTCAATGGGATCGAGCATGAATCCAGCGGAGTAGGACACCTCCATTTGCAATACACCATCAAATCCCTGAGCAAGACGCGAGGACATCCAGCGAAACGCTTTGTCACCAAAAAACTCATTCGAACCATTTCGCAAACCGACAGCCAGCATGGAGTAAAACCGCGCCATCGCAGACGCTGACGCAATACCACCAAGTGAAGGTAGTGAAGCTGACCTCATTCGTGGAGCATTCATGCCGGATGGGGGCGGCACACCGCCAATACTTGAGAACGCTAAACGCGTGAGCGAATCTGGGTCAGCAAAGGCCACGGCAAAAGCGTCAGGAGGCGATCCCGGTTGAACGCGCGGCGGAAGCATCGTGGCTACACGCGAATGAAATTCCTCCGGCAATCCAATCCAAATATCCAAACCTAAAGGTTCGCCAAAAACCCTCCTCCAGTAGGCCCCAAGGGTCTCTCCAGCCGACAGCCTGCGAATGATTTCATCCAAGATAAATCCGAACACCCTCGGCCCATAGGCCGGACCGGCATCGATAGCCCGCAGCGGAACTTGTGCTTCCACCCCGCGAATCACACTTGCGTGATCCAGCAACGTAGCGGATTTGGAATTCAACGCACAAAGACCTGCTCGGTGAGAGAGCACATGGGCAAATGTGAGATGATTTTTTCCAGCGTTGGCGAACTCTGGCCACAAATCCCCCACCCTTGCGTCCATATCAATTCCCGCTTTCTCCATGGCATGAAGGACACAGGCGACAGCAAGTCCTTTCGTAGCGGACCAGATGAGAACAAGGGTTTCCTGAGTCCAAGGAATAGAACGCGCCGCATCACAAAAGCCTCCGTGCAATGTCTCCACCTCACCATTGGCATCGAAGACGCTGACTGAGGCGCCGACCTCGCGGGCGTTGGTGAAGTTTCTTTTGAAGGCTTCGCTGAGCGCGCTCAAAACGTCTTTTTAATCGGACCGAGATCTGGATCGAGCTTCGCAATCTCACGGAATTTATCATCCATGGCGAAGCTTGTTTTTACATAATCCACAGCGGCCTCGAGATCACCGAGAACCGCACTGTAGCAAGCCAAGTTGTAAAAATAAGTCGCCTCCTCCTCGAGACAATTGGGTCCGCTGAGCAAGAGTTTACGGGCCTCGGCGGTTTCCCCTTTTTCATGAAGGCAGAACGCACCATGAATGAAACCTGCTGGAGCCTCGGGATAATTCACACGCATCGACCGGCAAACATCAAGAGCCGTTTCCCACTCTTGTGACTTCATAAGAATGAAAAGCCTCAACTGCAGAGCCTCCTCAGATTCCCTTTCCTCCTGCGGAAGGGAATCCAACTCAGCCAGCGCCTCGGCGGGCATTTCGAGTTCGATATAACCCTGCGCCGCCAGCAAGGATTTTTCATAAGACATTTGCCGAAAATAACGACGTCGGCAGGATTTTCAACAGTGTTATTTTTCTGCTGTGTCCGGAAGGCGGCATCTGCTATCAGCATCAAGACTTAAATAACGTGAACGTCTCCGATCTCCGAGAAATCCTACAATACGTCCCCCTCTTCCGGGAGCGCATCTTCGTGATTGCCGTGGATGGCGAGGTGGCGGGTTCGGAAAATTTCTCTAACCTCCTTCTCGACATCGCCGTCCTTCGCTCTCTCAGCATCAAGGTTGTTCTGGTCCACGGCGCGAGCCACCAGATCATCACCCATGCAGAAACGCGGGGCATCAAAATCACCAACTCCGACGGCATCGGCGTCACCGACGAGCCCACCCTTCAAGTCAGCATTGATGCTGCGATTCGGCTCACGAACGAGATCATGGAAGGCCTTTCTTCGGTCGATCTGCGCGCGGCATACATTAACGCACTTATCGCCCATCCATCCGGCATTCTTGGCGGCATCGACCAGCAATACACAGGCAAGGTGGAACGCGTCGACGTGAAGGCCCTCAAGCTACTGCTTGATGAAGGTATCATTCCGATCGTTCCTCCGCTCGGCTTCGACGGCGAGGGACGCACTTACCGGGTGAACTCCGACAGCATCGCTCTTGAAGTCGCCGTGGAACTGGGTGCTGCAAAAATCCTCTACCTTGCCCCAGGCGGTGCTTTCTCAGAATCCGTTCCACTGCCCCGCCAAATCTCGATTGCGGAAACCGAGGAACTGATCAAAAAGCGGAAAGCGGAATTCTCACCTAACCTCATTTCCAAGCTCGAGAACGGCGCCAAGGCCTGCCGTCAAGGCGTCGCCCGAACCCACATCCTAGATGGAGGCATGAACGAGGCCCTCTTGAGCGAAGTCTTCAGCCACGAAGGCATCGGGACGATGGTTTACTCGAACGAGTATCAACAAATCCGGCGGATTTTTAAAAAGGACGTCCGCGCCGTCATTTCCCTCATCCGGCAATCCGTGAAGAACGAGGAACTCGTTCGACGCTCGCGCGCGGAGATTCTCGAAAATTTAAACGACTACTGGCTCTTGGAGATTGATCGCTCTCCTGTGGCCTGCGTGGCCTTGCACATGTATCCCGAACAAGCGGCGGCGGAACTCGCATGTCTCCATGTGCGGAAGTCGCATGAAAACCAAGGCTACGGACGCAAGCTCATGGCCTTTGTCGAAAATCTGGCCCGCGAAAAAGAGGTCAAAAATCTCTTCGCTCTATCCACTCAAGCCTACAGCTATCTCCAGCAAAAAGGCGGCTACACCGCTGCGGATCCCTCTCTCCTTCCAGCATCTCGCCGCAACCGCTACGAGTCCAGTGGACGGAACTCTGTCGTTCTTGTTAAAGCGCTCCGTCCCTAATGAGCCAGTCCGCACTCCTCATTGATGGACTCGTTATTTTAGCCTACTTCGTCGCCATCGTAGGCATCGGCCTCTATGCGGGACGCGGCAATTCAACACTTCAGGAGTTTGCCTTAGGTGGACACAAGATGCCATGGTGGGCGGTGCTAGCTTCCATCATCGCTGCAGAAACGAGCGCCGCGACATTCTTGGGAACTCCCGCCGAAGGTTATAAGACACTAGGCTTTGCCTACGCCCAACTAGCCATCGGAACGATCCTCGCCCGAGTCGTTATAGCCTACCTCTTCATAGCTCCTTATTTTCGCTTCAAGGTTCAGAGCATCTACGAATACCTCACTGTCCGGTTCGGTTCGCGCACGAAAAACATGGCTAGCGGGATCTTTCTCCTCGGCCGTGTGCTGGGGATCGGCGTTCGGCTTTACCTCGGCGGAGTGATTCTTGTCGTGATCTGGCGTTACCTCTTTCCGGGCTCACAGATCACCATCTGGACGTATTTTTGGGGCATCGTCTTTGTCACGGTCGTCACCACCCTCTATACCGCTGTAGGGGGAATCAAAGCGGTCGTCTGGACCGACGTGATCCAAGCTTGCCTCATGTGCGGCGCAGTGGTTTTTGCAATCTTTGCGATCCTTCGAGACATCCCTGGTGGCCTCTCCAAAGTCGATTCCATGCTCAATGGGAATAATGTGGCGATGTTCCAGACTGGCTGGGATGCCACACGTCCCTTTGGCGAAGCGATTCGCGCGATGCTGGAAAATCCCTACACCATCCTTGCCGCCATCCTAGGATCGACATTCCTCACCATGGCCACCCATGGCACTGACCAAGACATGGTTCAACGCATGCTCACGGCGGAGAACATTTCAAAAAGCCGATTCAGTCTCATCGTAAGCGGGTTTGCCGATATCCCGATCGTCCTCGCTTTCCTTTCCGTTGGCATCCTCCTCTGGGTTCATTACCAGATCAGTCCCGACCCCTCGCTGCCTGCCGCGCACAATGAGATCTTCGCTCACTACATCGTTCACGAAATGCCAGTCGGCATCCGCGGACTCATCATTGCGGGCGTATTCGCCACCATGATGGGGTCGACCTCGGCGGCATTGAATGCTTTGGCGACATCGTTCATCCGTGATTTTTACCAACCTTACATCAACAAGACATCGACTGACACCCAATCCGTACGCGCCGCCCGCATCGCCACAGCGGTATTTGGCGGACTGATGATCGTGGTAGCAACCGCTGCCGCCTATGCCGTACTTTCCACAAACATCACAATCATCCCCCTCGCCCTCGGTGTTCTGGGCTACGGATACGGCTCGATCCTCGGGGTTTTCCTCCTTGGTGTGCTCACAAAGTCCCGGGGAAATGATTTGTGCAACGTCTTTGCTATGCTCACCGGGGTAGGCGCTGTTCTCATTTTGGGAAAAGTGAAGATTCCCGCCATCAGTATTGCGGCTCTGCTCCACTTGCAACTTCATCCAGCAGAGTGGAACTTCGGCCTCATCATGCCTGAGTGGTGGCCCGCCATTTCCTGGCCCTATTTTGTTTTCATCGGTTGCGCGACAACGTTTTTGCTGGGCGTGCTCTTCACCACCCAGCCTACTCAAAAAGCAAACGAGAGGGATCTTCCCCATACGACGGAGTGTTTTCCCCCAGACTTGAAGGGGCTTTTTTTCCTCTCGCAATGGAATCCCTGATGTGCGAACAAATCGTGTCCTTATTTCAAATGATACGTTCCAAACTCACCATCGTTCCACTTGTTGCAGCGTCAGCTATGGCCCTCACCTCGTGCAAGCCACCACAGCCTACTGCCCCAGCAACTGTTGAGGCCACCCCAACTCCCGCAAAAGAGGCCGCCGCTGCGCCTGTAGCTCAGCCTGAAGTTAAACAAGTCGCTTCCGCCCCTGCTGAAGTGACAGCACCATCCGCTGAAGCCCCAGCCGCTCCAGCAGATGCCTCAGCCCCAGCAGATGCTCCAAAGCCACCCGTTGACGCCAAGCCAATCGTCCTCCCTGAGGTCGTTGCTACCGTGAATGGCCAAAATATCACGAGCCAACAACTCGAAGAAATCTTTAAAGCCGCTGTTGAAGGCTCTGGCCAGAAAGCGGCAAGTCTAACAAACGAACAAAAACTCGGCGCTTACAATCAACTCCTCCAAGAGCTGATCATGGACAAGCTTGTTGCCGGAGCCGCTGCAGGAGAAAAAGTGACCGATGCCGACGTCGATGCGGAAATCGCCAAAGTCAAAAAACAATTTCCCGATGAAAAAATCTTTGAGGAACAACTTAAGCAAGCCGGACAAACACCAGAGAAGCTGAAGGAAAACCTTCGCACCATGCTCCAGCAACAACTTTGGATGAAATCACAGGTCAAGACCTCCGATGTCACCGAAGCCCAAGCCCAAACCTTCTACGACTCGAACAAAAAAGAATTCGATCAACCCGAGACCGTTAAGGCGAGCCATATCCTTTTCATGGTGAAACCAGAAGCATCCGAGGCTGATGTCACCAAACAAAAAGAAGCCGCGACCAAGGCCGCCGAGCGCGCAACCAAGGGCGAGGACTTCTCAACCCTTGCGAAAGAACTCTCCGAAGAACCCGGCGCGAAAGAGTCTGCAGGCGACCTCGGCTTCTTCACAAAAGACCGTATGGTGCCAGAATTCGCCAACGCCGCCTTCTCTCAAAAAATCGGCGACATCAGCCAACCTGTCCGCACCCAGTTCGGATGGCACGTCATCAAAGTGACTGAAACCAAGCCAGCCGGCACGGTTCCTTTCGCTGAAGTGAAGGACCAAATCACAGGCTACCTCAAGAGCACCAATCAGCGCGAAGCCGTTCAAGCGGTTCTCAAAAAGCTGAAGGATTCCGCCAAGGTCGAGACCTTCCTGCCGACAGCGGCCTGATAGGACCCGGATGGAGCAGCCAAGCAAAGCCATTGCCGGAGTCATCGGTCTCGGAATCATCGGAAGCCGAGTCACCGCATGCCTCCGGAAGTCGGGCTATCAAGTCTGGCTTTGGAATCGCACCCTACGCCCGGAGCCGAATTTTCTCAGCTCCCCGGCAGAGGTTGCGGAATCCGCTAGGCACATCCAAATCTTCGTAGCAAACGGCGAGGCCCTCCTCGCCGTCCTACGAGCTATGGCTCCCGTGCTCACACCCGAGCACGTGATTCTCAACCACGCCACCGTATCCCCTACAGAAACGATTGAGGCCGCTGCCATCGTTACGGACCGTCACGCAGCCTACCTCGACGCCCCATTCACTGGCAGTCGTGACGCAGCCCAAGCGGGACAACTCATTTACTACATCGGGGGGGATCCCGCCGTCCTAGAGCGCGTCCGCCCCTTACTCCAAGTCTCCTCAAAATCCATTCTTCCCGTGGGTGATATCGGCCATGCCGCTATTGTGAAGATCGCTACGAATGTGATCTCCGCTGCGGCAGTCAGCGCACTCACAGAGGCCTTGGCTTTACTCGATTCTCACGGAGTCCCACTCCAGCATCTCTCTCGTGCCCTCGAATCCAATGCCGCACGCTCCCCCGTGATCGACATGAAGTTCCCCAGCATGGTGAGCGGCGAATTCGACCCCAGATTCTCGCTCAAAAACATGTTCAAAGACGTCCAACTCGCCATTGCCGCTGCGGACGCAAAAAATCTCGAACTTCCAACCGCCTCCGCCTTCGCTGGCATCGCCATGGCGGGCATCGAACGCGGTTGGGGCGATGCTGACTTCTCCGTCATTTCGCGCTTTTACGGGTACCCTGGGCGCGACTCCTCCCCTCCTCCCCTACCCGATCAAAACTCGCCCGAAGCCGATTCCACGCAGGGTCATCCTCCCCGCCTCAGGAATTTTTGGAACTTATTCCAACGAAATAAATGACCCCCGCGGATCCTGCCATTACGGGATTTTACGAGCTTCCTTCCCGTGCACTCCTTTTGGTCACCGGAACCGACCGCGTCCGCTATCTCAACGGTCAACTGAGTATCGACATTCGACGCTTAGAAAAGAACACCTCACGCACCGCCTGCCTGCTCACAGCCAAGGGAAAACTCTGCGCCCACGTAAGAATCTGGGCACACATCGACGGCCACATTGTCGAGACACTTCCCGATTTAGCGGAAGCCGTTCAAGCCCGTCTCGAGCGCTACATCATCGCCGATGACGTCACCATTTCTCCCCTTCCCGAGTCCCTCGCGCTCTACCACGTCATCGGTTGCCCAACGCCGGATGACTCCATCCAATCCACACGAATTGGCTGCCCCGGTTTCGACACATTTGAAAAACCGATCAACCTGCCGGCACTGACTCCCGATTCTGTCACGCGCTTACGAATCATTCACGGTGTTCCCACATGGAATTCCGAGATGAACGAAGACACTCTACCACAAGAAGCGCGACTGGAAATGACCTCCGTCGATTTCGATAAAGGTTGCTACGTTGGACAAGAAGTCGTATCCCGACTCAAAAGCGTGGGTCGCGTCAACAAACGCTTGAACGGCTTTATCGGCGAGTTTGAAACTCCTGCGCAAACCCGCCTTCAGCTCCATCCCGTGGGCAAGCCTGAAACAATCGCTGGGCACATAACAAGTACCGCTTCCCATTTTGACATGGCACAAACGCTCGCGCTAGGGTATCTCAACCGCCAATCCGAAGATCTCACGCAATTTGAAGTGCGAGATGAAAACGGATGCCTCCTCGGCGAGGTCGAACGCCGTGAATTTCCTATTATATGAAACACCTCCTCGCTTTACTGCTCGCCGCGATATCTCTCACCGCCTCTGCTCTGGCTGCAACGCTCGGCCCTGACGTCGCCGTTATGGAAATCCGCGTCGGCAAAGAAAAACAAACACGCCAAGTCGTCATCGGACTCTACGACGAATCCGCCCCCTACACCGTCGAGAACTTCAAGAACCTCATTCAAAAAAAGTTTTACAACGGACTCCGCTTCCACCGCATATTCCCAGGCTCCTTTGTTCAAACGGGAGATCCATCCAGCCGCTGGGGTCAGGCTGAAAAAACAGGAACTGGCGGCCCCGGCTACACGCTCCCCTCCGAGATCAAACTCAAGCATGACAAAGGCGCCATCGCTATGGCCCGCCTCCCTGACAAAATCAATCCCGCCAAAAATTCCAACGGCAGCCAGTTTTATGTTTGCCTCACCCCCCTTCCGAAACTGGACGGTCAATACACCGTCTTCGCGCAAGTCCTAGAGGGACTCGATGTGCTCGAAGCCATCAGCAAAGAACCAACAAATTCCAACGATTTTCCATTGCCAAAGATCGTGATTAAATCCATAGTCCTCGAGCCTCGCGACACAACTCCGACCAAACGGTAGTAGGGATACGCGATTTAAAAAGGGTAGTTACCGAAGTGGCCAAACGGGGCGGACTGTAAATCCGCTGGCTTATGCCTTCAATGGTTCGAATCCATTACTGCCCACCACCCTCTTTACCAATCGGTTAAGAGGCTCTCGATTGACAGAATCGACTCAAAAACAAAATTCTCAGGATTGGCATAAGTTGCTGTAGATTGCCCCTACTAACCGGCCGACTTGTCACTTGTTTGTCACTCGCTTTAATTGATTCAACAAGCACATAACACCGCAAAGCTAGGAAAAATCAGCGTTGTAGGACAACCATATCGTAGGGTCGAATTCGCACGAAACACAAAAACTAAAATTTTGACGGGTGACAAAAATATTGTCACCTAACTTTTATTTCATCTACCTGCACAAATAATAATATAGCCACATGAGGCAAGACAATGGAGGGCAATGACCCAGGCAGGCGAAAGAGAGCAATACACCTTGATTGGCTTCAGGGCTTGGCTGAAAGCG
>RFZT01000420.1 GCA_009920585.1 bacterium | reverse complement strand
TCTTCTCGTTGCGAACCATCATGGGATCGAAGTGCTCGAAGGGGCCGCCCTGGTTGGTGGAGCACCACTCGAAACCATGCCCCGACGGGGGGGCTCCAAGATGCCATTTGCCTACGAAGCCCGTGCGGTATCCCGCCGTGAGGAGCAGTTCGGGCAAGGTGGTGGTATCATGGGGGAGACTCACGCGGGGATGCTGCGTGTGGGTGACTCCGCTGCGGAATTCATGCATTCCGGTGAGCAACGCCGCCCGCGTGGGCGAGCACGAGGGGCTCACATAGAAATTCTCAAGGCGTACACTCTCGGCGGCGAGTTTGTCGGCATGCGGCGTCTTGAGGAGCGGGTGGCCGTTGGTGCTCCAATCGCCGTAGCCTTGGTCGTCGGTGATGATGAAGAGAATGTTCGGCTTGGCGGGCGCAGCGTGGGCGGGAATGGCCAGAGCCATGCTGAGGCCGAGTAGGGTGAGGGTGCGTTTGATCATGGTTTAATTTGATTGGTGCGGGTTGTTTTTTCGGCTGTCGGATTTCCAAAGGACGATCTGGTCGATGTCGTTGGCGGATTCGGGGCCGTCTGTGCTTCGGCCGCGGTGGATGTCGTTTTTAAGCGCAGCGAGGAGTTCGTCGACTTTCGTCGGGTTTGTCTCGTAGAGGTTGGCTGTTTCGGCGGGATCCTTGGAGAGATCGTAGAGCTGGGCTTTCGGGAGTTTCGGATTTTTTGCCAGATTGCGCTCGGATGCCGTTCCGCCATCCCGCGCGAGCAGGAGTTTCCAATCGCCCAGCCGATAGGAGAAAAATCCGCTCACCGAGTGATGCACGATGCCTCGGCGGGTGCTCGGAATCGGCTTATTCTGGAATGCGGGAAGAAAACTGACGCTGTCTTCGCAACTGTTGGCCGGTGTTTTTGTGCCGAGCAATTCCGCGCAGGTGGCGAAGATGTCGTTCAAGCCAATCATGCTGTCGTTGCTGCTCCCAGGCGGGATGAGGGCGGGCCAACTCGCGAGGAACGGCACGCGGTGACCGCCCTCCCAGAGTTCGGTTTTGTAACCGCGGTATGCGGCGCTGGGATAGTGTCCGTGCTTGTTGAGTTCTTTGGCATTCGCATCCTTCGCGGAGCAGCCGTTGTCGGAGCTGAAAATGAGGAGCGTGTTCTCGCGTTGCCCGTTTTTTTCGAGGGCCGCGAGGATTTGTCCGACCGAGTCATCGTTTTGCATCACGAAATCGGCATAGGGATTGATGCCGCTCTTGCCCTGCCATTCCTTGCTCGGAACGATGGGCGCGTGGGGAGATCCGTAGGGAAGGTAGAGGAAAAACGGCGTGTTCTTGTCCTTAGCTCGCTCATCGAGGTAGGCCACCGCTTTTTTGGTGAGGCGGGGCAGCATATTGACCGGGGCATCATGTTCGACCACGGTGTCGTTTGCAATCACGCATTCCATGTCTCCAGCGTGGTGGAACCCTTGGAAGTAATCAAATCCGCGGCTGGTGGGACCGTCGGGGATTTTCGAGCCCACGGGAGCGAGGCCGCGCGGAACCTTGCGGGCGACGAGTTTTTCTCCTGTCGCAGGATCGGTGTAGAGGAAGTTGAGATGCCACTTACCGAGGATGGCGGTGTGGTAGCCTTGGGACTTCAGGAAACTGGCCACGGTGGGCCGGTCGGCCGAGATCAGAGCGGGGGCGAATCCTTGGACTACGCCGTGCTGCAGCGTTGTTCGCCACGGGTAGCGGCCAGTCATGAGGCCATAGCGGGTCGGCGTGCACACGGAAGATGCGGAGTGGGCATCGGTGAAGATCATCCCGGACTTCGCCAAGGCATCGAGGTGGGGTGTGGGGATTTTGCCGCGCTCGGGATTGAGGCATTGCACATCCCCGTAGCCAAGGTCGTCGCAGAGGAGGACGAT
>RFZT01000419.1 GCA_009920585.1 bacterium | reverse complement strand
AAGCGATCTTCCCATTGAACAACCATGCCGAGGTGTTGGTTATTGAGAATAATCGCCTTGGCTGCAATGCCCTCGATATGAGCCGTAGCTAACTCTTGGACATTCATCAAAAAGGATCCGTCCCCATCGATGTCAACGACCTGCTTGTGAGGGGCGCCAACCTTGGCTCCCATAGCAGCGGGGTACCCGAAGCCCATGGAACCTAGACCTGCGGAAGTAATGAATGTGCGTGGTTTGTCGAAATTGTAGAATTGACCGGCCCACATTTGGTGTTGGCCCACGCCTGTGGTGATGATCGCATCGCCTTTGGTCATCTCGCACAGGAGGCGAATGACGTGTTGGGGCTGAATGACATCTTCCGTGTCCTTGAAGGAGAGCGGGTGCTTGGCCTTCCACTCGTTGATCTGCTTATACCAAGCTGGGAGACGATTGAAATTTTTAGTCGTACGCTTGTAGCCAGCTTGGTCGAGAAGCTTGTTGAGTCGGCTTAACGCATACTTGAGATCGCTCAAGATCGGAAGGCGGACGGATTTGTTTTTGTTGATCTCGGAATTATCGATGTCGATGTGAACGATCGTGCCATGTTCACAAAATTTCTCGACTTTGCCAGTCACGCGGTCGTCGAAACGAACGCCAATGGCGAGAAGAAGGTCAGCTTCATTCACGGCGTTATTCGCGTAAACGGTGCCGTGCATTCCGAGCCACTTGAGGGAAAGGGCGTGAGTCTCAGGAAAGCAACCGATGCCCATGAGCGTCGTCGCCACAGGGATTTGCGTACGCTCAGCAAATTCCAACAACTCTGCAGAAGCCTCGCCGGACATGACTCCACCGCCACAATAGATCATCGGGGCTTTGGCTTGCTTGATCATGCCGATCATTTCATTGAGCGCAACGTCGTCCGCCTTGCGCTCGGGCTTGTAGCCACGAAGATTGATCGTTTTTGGAAAAATAGGCTGCGTCGTCTGATTTTGGATATTCTTGGGGATGTCGATCAGCACGGGACCTGGACGACCGGAACCGGCAATGTAAAAGGCCTCTTTAACAATGCGAGGGAGTTCATTGATGTCCCAAACGAGATAACTGTGCTTCACCATCGGAAGGGTCATTCCAAAAACGTCTGTCTCCTGAAATGCTCCGCGGCCGATCATTTCCTGTGGAACTTGGCCAGTGATGGCGACAAGCGGGATCGAATCCATGAAGGCATCCGCGATGCCGGTGACGAGATTCGTCGCGCCAGGGCCAGAGGTGGCCATACAAACGCCAACGCGACCAGTAACACGGGCGTAGCCCTCAGCTGCAAACACGCCACCTTGCTCGTGACGAGGTAGGATTGTGCGGATCTTTTTGGTTTTGGTGAGAGCCTGATGGATCGGCATCGAGCAGCCGCCCGGATAAGCAAAAATGACGTCCACGCCTTCACGCTCGAGGCATTCGACAAGAATCTCCGCTCCGTTCATGACTTTGCCCCGTTCGGGTGCAGTGGCGGACTTCGATGTGGCGGATTTTTTGGTCTTCATAAGGCGATGGAAAATAGTTGATCACGCTAAAATAGCGTACAGCATTTTGGCGAGTCCAAAATAACACGAGAGGGTGCATATATCGGCGATAGCCAAAGTCAGCGGGCCCGCAGCAATTTTGGGATCTAGTTTAAGCACGCGGGAAAAAGCAGGGATGAGCACGCCAAGGAGACAGGCCGAGATCGTTGATAAAAAAACACTGCCCCCAATTGAAAGGGCCGCGAGCCAATCGTGTTTCCATGTGAGAACGATCATTCCAACAAGGAGCCCACAAGCGGAACCGAGCAGGACCGATGTCACGAACTCTTTGCGCGCGGCTCCAATCATCCAAAGCAGAGTGGGCTTGCTCTTGTGCATGGCCTGCAAGGTTACCG
>RFZT01000418.1 GCA_009920585.1 bacterium | reverse complement strand
GAGCTCATCGGTGATCCCGCCAAGCTGACCAGCCTGCACCGCGCGGCGATCCGAAGCGCGGACATCGAATCCTTCGCCCGCGAACTTTAAAAAGCCGGACAGGCGGGACATGATTAACAAGATTTTCAGAACCGAGCGCTGGGGCAGGCGCGAGATAGAGCAACCGAAGGTTGGCCCGAAGCGCAGCGCCAAAGGGGTGGCGCAAGTCAACATGCCGTAACGAAGTAGAGCAGGAAGGGTGAAAAAATGGTAGGGTTGGCGCGCCGCCGCCGACCGACTCTTACGCCTGCCTTCCCAAGCCGTAGTCGCGCAGCGCGGAGGTTGGAGGCGCCTTTGTATCCCAGAGGCGTCGCGTCGCGCCTGATGTTTGGGACACCGGCGGCGCGGCGTCCTCTGCTTGTTGCTCTGTATGTTGACTTGCATCGTTCCCGATACCGAGCCCTTCTCAAAAAACAAATTAAATATCATTACACCAATGGTGTTTAGTCATTGAATATATGTAAAACAAATGGTAAATCACTTTCATGAAACGAAAAGTAACGCCTATTTTGAACGCTTGGCTTGGTTCTCAAAGTCGAAAGCCACTCGTATTAAGGGGAGCGAGACAAGTTGGGAAGTCCACGCTTGTGCGGCTTTTTGCGTCGGAGCAGGGGTTGGATTTGCTCGAGGTGAATCTGGAGAGGCATCGAGATCTGGATCGGGTTTTTGCTTCTTTGGATATAGGTTTGATTTTGAGTAATCTGGAGGCCATTGCCGGCAAGCGCGTGGGACCAAAAACATTGCTTTTTCTGGATGAAATCCAAGCCACTCCCCATGCGATCGAGAGTTTGCGCTATTTTTACGAAGAGCGGCCTGCCTTGCCCGTCGTGGCGGCGGGTTCCTTGCTGGAGTTTGCTTTGAGCCGAGCCGCGTTTTCGATGCCTGTCGGCAGGATTCAATATCTTTTTTTGCAGCCCATGAGTTTCAGTGAGTTTCTTGAGGCAGTTGATCCTGCTTCGATGGAGTGGCTAGAATCCATGAGCCTAGACGCGCCCTTGCCCCAAGAGGCCCATAAAAGACTTCTGAATCGCCAGCGTCAGTTTCTCCTCACCGGAGGCATGCCCGAAGCCGTGAAATGCTTTGCGGAGACTCAGGATCTTGCCGTCGTTGCGAGTATTCAGAATGGGATTCTCAACACGTATGTGGATGATTTTTCAAAGTATGCTCGCGGGGTCGACCTAGGCGACATGCAGCGCCTTTTTCGCAACCTGCCGTTGAATCTTGGAAAAAAAACAAAATATGTGCAACTGCTGCCAGAGGCTACAAGCGCCCATGCCAGACGGCTTCTCGAGCTACTCATCAAGGCCCAGCTTGTGTTGCCTGTTTATGGAAGCGATTGCGCCGGGCTTCCCCTGCGTGCCGGCATGAACCTCCGCACCTTGAAACTTTTTTTTCTCGATGTTGGTCTCTTGAGTCGCCTGCTCGGCCAGGACTGGCTTGATGTTCAAGGCCTCGAGGAACGCACATTGGTGAATGAAGGGCCGCTCGCAGAGCAATTCATCGCGCAGCACCTCTATCTTGATACCACCCTCGCAACCCCTCCTGAGTTGTTTTACTGGCTCAACGAAAGCAAAAATGCAAACGCCGAAGTCGATTTTGTCGTCTCGCAGGGTCTTCTCATGCTCCCCGTGGAGGTAAAGTCGGGCAAAAGCGGTTCATTGAAATCGCTTCATCTTTTCTGCGGTCGGCGTCGTCTCGGCCATGCCGTGCGCTTTGATCTTTCGCCTCCCTCCCTGCAGGAGATCGATACCAAAGTCACAAATAAAAAAGGCAGCGATCTCGGCAGTCGCTATTTTTTACACTCACTCCCACTTTACGCGGTGGAAAAAATGCCATCTCTTCTCGAAAAAATCCGCCTCCAGCGACACGGATA
>RFZT01000417.1 GCA_009920585.1 bacterium | reverse complement strand
TGGGCGTTCCTTTCATGCTCGTTGGGCCATTCATCGCCGTTGTCTGCTTCGGGATCTACATTGTGACCAGCCTCCTGACTCCTGCCATGGACGAGGCGGAAGTTGCCAAGGTTTGCTGGGATCACCCGCTCGCCTTCATGAAAGGCCCAGTGGAAGCCGTAAGCGACCCGCGCATCGTCACGCTGATCCTGCTCGGTTCGCTGGCTGTGATCTACCTCTGGATCCGCTAGGAAAATGAGGAGCGTACCGGTCGTTGTCGGCATCGGGGAGATACTTTGGGATGTCTTCCCCGAAGGCAAAAAACTCGGTGGCGCGCCGCTGAATTTCAGCCACCACTGCGGCCAACTCGGCGCCACGGCCCATCCCGTGAGCGCCGTGGGGGCGGACGCCGACGGCACGGAAATCCGTCTAATCCTCGCCTCGAAAAACCTGCCGGATGCCCATGTCCAAACCGACACGGCCCATCCCACCGGGCGCGTGAATGTGACCCTCCAAAACGGAAAGCCCACCTACGAAATCCTCGCCGAGGTCGCTTGGGACTACATCCGCTTCGACCAAAACCTCCGGGATCTCGCCTCGCGCGCTGACGCCGTTTGCTTCGGATCGCTCGCCCAGCGAAGCCCCGTTTCTCGAGCCACGATCCAAGCCTTCCTGGAAGCCATGCGCCCCGAAGCGCTCCGGATTTTCGATGTGAACCTGCGCCAGAATTTCTACTCCAAGGAAATCCTCGAAACCTCCCTGCGATATGCGAACATCTTCAAGCTCAGCGACGAGGAATTGCCAACGCTCGCCGGTTTTTTCGACCTCAAAGGCCAAGTTTCTACGCAACTCCAGCGACTGCGTGAGATATTCGACCTCCGCCTCGTCGCCTACACGCGCGGCGGCGAGGGCAGCCTGCTCGTCACAGCCAACGACACCTCCGACCACCCCGGCTTTCCCGCCGAAGTCATCGACACCGTTGGCGCGGGCGATTCCTTTACCGCCACTCTCTGCATGGGGGTCTTGCAAAATCTCCCCCTCGCGGAAATCAACCAGCGCGCCTGCCAAGTCGCCGCTTTTGTCTGCTCTCAATCCGGCGCCACCCCCTCTCTCCCGCCTCAAATCGCCAATTTGTGAAGCCTATCCTTCTTTTAATCATTCTGTCACTTGGTGCACACGCTTCGGAATTCGGCGCTTATTACACCAACGTCGATTCCGGCACTCGATAGATGCAATACCTACGGCAACACCGCCATTCCGCTCGGAGGAAAAGCCAATCAGCAAGCCTCCGAGTCAACCTCATCATTTGCCTCGAGATGGATGCCGCCACACCAGTTGACATTTCCATCGAAAGTGCCAAACCAACCACCGATTTATGAAAACAGCAAACATCCTTGCTCTCGTGATGTCTCTCTCGAGCAGCCTTCTTGCGGCGGAAAATCTCGCGGATCAATTTCAAAACCCGCCGGTCGAAGCCCGCGCCGGGGTCTATTGGTGGTGGGTGAACGCCTTTGTGGACAAGGCGGGCATCACGAACGACCTCGAGCAACTCAAAGCCAAGGGCGTGAGTTCCGTCCTGCTCGTCAATAGCGGTCAGCATCCCCCGAATGGCGCGAACTCTACCGTCACGCTCTGCAGGAAGCCGCACGGTTCGGGATCGCGGTGGATGTGAATATGGCACCGGGTTGGAATATGGGCGGCAAATGGATCACGCCGGAGAAGGCCTCACGCTGGTATTTGCAGTCCGAGACCGCGATCAAGGGACCACAGAGATTTTTCAGTAAGCTCAGTATGCCGCAGCCGAATGACGGTTACGGGAATGCGCCCATGTGCTACGGCGGGCGTAGAAGCTTCAAGGTGCCTTCGGACCAGATGGACTATCGCGATTCGGTCGTGGTCGCTTTTCGCACGCCCGAAGGCGGCAAACCCGCGCCGCGCCAA
>RFZT01000416.1 GCA_009920585.1 bacterium | reverse complement strand
GTAGAGACCAACATGCAGTCCGACTTTGCGGACGGCCTTGACATATTCCGCGACAAAATCCCGGTGCGCGGCGGTTTTCACGCTCGTGAAATCGCTCGTGGGGTCATCGAACAGCGCGAACCCGTCGTGATGACGGCTCGTCAACACCGTGTATTTCATGCCGGCGGCCTTGGCGGTTTCCGCCCACGCATCGGCGTTGAAATTGGTCGGGGTGAACTTGTCGGCTAGCTTGGCGTATTCATCGACGGGAATTTGCTCAGTCCATTGCACCCACTCACCGCGACCGGGAATGGCATAAACTCCAAAGTGAATGAACATGCCGAACCGTGCCTCGCGCCACCAAGCCATCCGAGCGTCACGCTGCGCCGGCGTTTCGTTGAAGGGGCGGTCTGCCGCCTGGAGGGCTCCCATCCGCCAAAAGGCCGGCGCGCTCCACTCCGTCGCCTTCTCCTCGCCGTCAGTCGTCCACGCCTTGACTTTCCAGTGGCAAAGCATCCCTGACGCGAGCGGTTTTCCTGAATAACCGACATGCACGCTCTGAGCGGACTCCACCTTCCCACTATCCCAAAGATCACCCTGATCCTTTGCGAGGGTTTCGGGCGTCGAGGCGACGAGGATTTGATAAGCGCTCTGCTTAATTCCTCTTTCAGGTTTCAGGTTTCCAGTTTCAAGTTTCCAGGATAGCCCCGGCTTCGCGGCATCGATCGTCAGAGGATTGATGCGGACTTCGCAGCGGAGGTCTTGCACCTCGACGGCGTAGATTGAGGCGAGTGGCGCGAGCAAAGAAGCCGCGAGAGCGAGGAGTGTTTTTATTTTCATGCGAACCTCCGTAAAGCGAAATCAACTTTTTTCATAGATTGTGCAAACTTATCTCAGGGTTCCCTTTCGCCATGTCATCGCTAACGATAGCTCGGGTTGCTTTGCTCATGCCTTTTCACTGGGCGTTGACCGCTACTGGTTTTATTCCGTCGGCAGATTGATCCAGTTCCAGCCTTATGACTGTATCCACATCGCTGCGGTCGGCGGGCTGCACTGAGACCTCGATGCCTTCGTGGGTTTGAGTGAACCTCGCAGCTCCTCCGGCCAGCACCGAAGCGCCAATAATCTTCGCGGGAATGGCTGGTAAAACCAGTTTGTCTCCCGGCCATTTCAAGACGTGAATATAAATGGTCTTGTCGCGATGCGTTGACGCGCCGTAGTCGCCAGGCAGGAACGGGCCGCCACGAGTCGAGTAAATGCTTTCGCCGCATTTGCCGAGCCATTCGCCAACTTCAAGCAACCTCTGAACCTGCGGGGGATCAATCTGCCCGTCGGGGCGCGGGCCAACGTTGAGCAGCAAGTTGCCATCACGGCCCGCCACCTTGGCGAGTAACTGGATACAGTCCTTGAGCGATTTCGGTGCCTTGTTCGGCTCGTAGCCCCACGCTCCGGCGAGCGTGGTGCAAAGTTCCCACGGATGTTCGTTGTCAAAATCACCGAGCGCATTATCGCCTTCGCGCGAATGAAAATCTTTCGCCATGTCGGCGCGACCGTTGATGATCACCTGCGGCTGGAGACGGCGGAGCATGGTATAGACTTGGTCGTGCTGGTAACTGAACCCGCCTTTGTAATGCTGCTCCTTAGGGCGTTGTTTCCAATGCCCGACTCGCCAATCGCCACTGAAGTTCAACCAGTCGGTTTCGCCGCCGTCGAACCACAGCACATCAATCTGGCCGTAGTTGGACAAGAGTTGCTCCACCTGACGATGATATTGCTCCCGCATCGCCTCGGCGCTCTTGCGCTGCAAATCGGGAAAGAAAAATCCGGGAAAGCGCCAGTCCAGTGGGGAATAGTAGAGACCAACATGCAGTCCGACTTTGCGGACGGCCTTGACATATTCCGCGACAAAATCCCGGTGCGCGGCGGTTTTCACGCTCGTGAAATCGCTCGT
>RFZT01000415.1 GCA_009920585.1 bacterium | reverse complement strand
ACGGGCCACTGCGCACGCGCAGTCCGGTATCGCGAAAATCACGCTGAAGCCAATCGGGCGGGGTCGCCTGAGTATCGAACAGCACATAAACCGCGCACGGGCGGGATAAATCAAGACTGATGTCGTTTTTTGACGTTTCCCCTCTTTCACGCCTTGCGAAACTCTGAAAAGTCCCGATCAAATCCGCCCCCTTCAATTCCTCTGGAAAGGGCTGCCCTGGCATTGATCGCCATTTGAGTTGGAGATGTGCCTTGAGAGATAGGGAAGCTAGTGCACCCTCGGCCATGCCCCCTGGTAGAATCGTGTAACAGCGATAAAAATTGGCCTGCTTGATATTGTCCGAAACATTGAGAACGACTGGGGAATCTGGGGAGTTAAGACCCCGGACCTGCAAACGCCCCCCTTTTAGCGTCAGCATATTCAAGCGCTCCAGCTTGGCGTCCCGGGCGCTCACGCGCGCGGCCTCCCCTTCAACGAGGCTCGCGAGTCGGCTTTCTTGCGAAAGCGGAAGTCCTGCCCGGTAAACATGAACTTCCCCCTCAAAGACCGCAATGTCGGTGCTGCCGTCAGCGCATACCGAAGTGCCGAAGCGCGTGCCAATATCCAGCACGTTGGCGGTGGGCGTTTCGACCACGAACCCCTTGGCTTCATTCCCCACATCGGTGTTTATACTGCCCCGCTCCAACCTCAACCGCATCGGATTCAAAAATTCCAAACTCACTGGACCTTCAAAATCCAGCACCGCTCCCGAAGAAACTCGGAACCGCAGCGAACCGGTCTGCATTTCGAGCCGCTGCAACATTACTCGCTGCCCCACCTGATAGGGTGACCCTGAAGATGCCAGAATGTCCACGGACACCCCTTTTTGGACTGCGAGGGACAGGCCTCTATGTCTGAGATCCGGCACTAGTAAAAACGAGAGCCCCAAGAGCAAGGTCACCGCTGCCGCAGTTGCAAGCAAAGCCCTGCGAAACGGGAAGGCGATGATATTGCTTTTTTCTGAATAATCCATCGGGGCTAAGACGAGCGATTCCGGCACGGCGGCGCGCCCGTTTTGCCAAATGAGCAAGGCATGAATCTGCATTTGCTGATAGTAAGCCTCGCGATCGGCCGCACTGTTGCGCAATCTCTCACGGAACTGTTCAAGCTCCGCTTCGCTGACGCTGCCCTCCAACACCGCATGACAAAGTTGCTCGAAAGTGGGTCGGCCCTTGTTCATGCGAGCCCCTCCTTTCCAATGTTCGATTGCACGCAGTCGGCAAGTATTTTGCGCAACCGGTAAAATAAAGCGGCCATCGCGTTCTCCGGGCGTGAAAGCCGCTCCGCGATGTCCCGCACAGCCTCACCCCGACTATAGCGGGCGGAGATGAGTTCGCGCTGCCTCGGGTTCAGGCGCTCAATGCAGCGCTCCAACACCTTGAGCCGAGAGTCAGCTTTCTCAGCGGATTCTTCCAATTCCCCAGCCATCCTCACAACCAATTCATCGTCCAGCACCAAACGCGACCGCTGCTTGCTTTTTCGATGGGCCATAACCTCAAAGCGGGCGAATGTGTAGGCCCAACGCAGAAAGGGTTGCTCCCGGTCGTATAGGGCACACCTGCGGCAGAGCTTCATGTTTGTCTCCTGAAGCACATCGTCAGCGTCATTCGCTCCGCCCAAGAGTGAAACAATGAAGGCATACATCGCGCTTTGAGAGGCCATCAGCCTCTGCACGAATTCGGGCGTTGGTCCGCTTGTATCCGGCAAATTTTCATCCATAACGTTATTATAATTCAGACAAAATGCAGTAGATATGACGAAATTTCCTCTCCAGCATGAAAACATTTAAGACCAATGGCAGTGCGGCCGCGCAACCGCCATGCCACTTTTGCAGGCGCGTTTTTTTACTCATAACACAAATCGGATCAATCGCAGCTGATGATACCATTGTCTCTTTGAAATTAGACTTT
>RFZT01000414.1 GCA_009920585.1 bacterium | reverse complement strand
ATTTCCATATCAGCTCGGTCCCGCTGGCGGTCTTGCGCGGGACAAGGCGCTGACCTCCGAGGCCTCGGAAGAGTTCGTTGGTGGAATCCGCCGGCAACTTGAGCGGCGGATGCGCGTTGCGGATGCGGTCGCTGAATAGCTCGGTTTTTATGGCGTGGTCCACGTAGGTATAGAGGACAACGCCGGGGAAGTCGGGAAGGACGGTGCGGGAAATCTTGCTGCCGAATGTGGCACCGGACCCCTTGCCTGCGTGCCAGAATCCGCCGGACGCTTGGCATGCGGTGTAAACTCGGAAAGTGGCAAAGCCGGAATCCATGAGGCCGCACTCGGGCGAGACCTCGGCACCGGATGGCGTGCGGTAGCTGCGGCGCGGTGAGTCTTCGAGGAGATCCTCGATGGCGAGGGTGGTTCCGTAGTCGAGGACGTAAGAAGCGCCGACGGCATCGAATGCGACCGTGACCCAGTGCTGTTTATCCTGGCCGATGTCCGCGCAAGTGACGACGTGCGAGGGCTCGATGGGGCATGTCCCGCGAAGGTAGTCACCGCGCAGGGCGAGGATGTTGGTCTCGCCGATGCTGGTCTCGATTTGTTCCCACGGCATGGCCATGGTGGAGTTCGTGAAATCTTGGAGGCCGTTGATCGTTCCCTTGTCGCGCAGGAATTTGATGGCGAGGGCGCCGAAGGTGCAGGATCGCCACGGAGCGTAAAGGCTGTTTAGGTGGAAGGATCGGAATCCACGCTGGGCGGCGGGGTTGGTGGATTGCCATTTGCCCTCGGCGAGCATTTCCATTTTCTGGCCATCGTTGATTTTTGCGTTGCACCGTTGGCAGAGGTAATGCGCGGACTCCTCGACGCGGGCCATGTTCCATTTCCCTTCTTCCTTGGCGGTGGCGTCCCACTGCTCCCAGAGGAGCTCGATGCGCTCGTGGCAATGCGGGCAGGCGAGCATGAATTTTTCCTGCGTGCCTTTGAGATATTCCTGCCAGATCGCGCCGTCGGGCGTGGTGGGTGTAGAGGTCTTGACGCGGAGCGCACCGACAAAGGACTTGGTGCGGTTCTCGGCTAGGAAAAGGGCGGAGGTTTCGGAGTCGGTTTCCCTGGCGAACTTGTCAACTTCATCCATGAGCAGGAGGCCGGCGGGACGGCTGGCGAGATTCGCGGGGGAGTTGGAACCAACGAAGACGAGCGAGCACCGCGAAAAATGCTGCTCGAGGTTTTTGAATTTGTGGCGGTCCGATGGGATCTGATCTCGGAGGGTGGCGCTGTCCTCAAAGAGCGGAAGCCAGCGGGTCTCGGAAAACGATCGGGCGAGGCCTTCGGTGGGCATGACCCAAACAACCGGCTGCGGTTTGTTCACGATCCGCCATGCCGTGCCGGCCTGCACCATCGTGGTCTTTCCGGTCTGCGTTCCGAATACGAGCACAAGGTCGGAGACGTCCACATCGCCGAAGCACTCGAGCGGTTCGCGGAGGTAGGGCGTCATGTTGCAAGAAAACGCGCCCGGCATCTGCGTCTGGCGTTCGGACAAGATCACCTCGTCTTCGCACCATTCGGTGACGGTGCGCCGGTCGATCGGCGCGTAGATCGAGCGGAGGTGTTCGCGTAGGGCTTCGGCGGCGGGGGTCATTGCGCGAGTTCTTCCGCTTCGAGCGCCTGCATGGTTGCCTTTATTTCTCCGCAGTTTGCGGCGGCTTTTTTTCCGTCGCCTTTTGCAAAAACTAAAATGTTTTGATGCGCTGGCGTGAGTTGCTGCGTTGCCTCGAAATGTTCCTCTTCCTTTTTGAAAACCAAAACATTTTGGTGGGTCTTGCCAAGTTTCCGGCTGGCGGCAAATTGTCGGCCCGCTCTCATTGCTACAGATCCGGATGATGTAACAAGAATGGCTTCGTTGTAATAGTGAAGCCCGGCGGCGCGAAAGGCTTCCACCGTATCGCCCACGAAATTGTAGTA
>RFZT01000413.1 GCA_009920585.1 bacterium | reverse complement strand
CATCTTGAAAAACTTGTATCCCCAGTCGTGCGAAATGCGGTCCACAATGCTCCTCACGAACTCCTGCGTCGCCGGCAGCGTCATGTCCAGACAGGTGCCGCCCCACGATGTCTCGTAAGGTTGGCCCTTCGTATTTTTAACGAACAACTCCTGACGGTCCTTGAAAAACGGATCCTTGTAGTTTCCGGCGAATGGCATGAACCAAATGCCGGGCATGAGTCCGAAGCTCTCGATCATTTCCGCCGTGGCCTTCATTCCGCTTGGATAGGGACCCTTGGGCGCATGGGTGGTGAAGTTTTTCTTCGGTCCGTTTTCCTTCACACCATCCTGCCAATCATCGTCGATCTGGATGAAGTTGAAGCCGAAATCCTTCAACTCCTTGGCGCAATCGGCGGTCAATTCTTTGAGCTGAACCTCGTTGCAAGCAGCGGCATGGCGGTCCATATACCACGTGCATAGACCGGCCATCTGCGGAAGCAATTTGACCGCGTAGATTTTTCCAATCGCATCGGCATAGGCCTCGAGTCCGAATCGCGCATCGTCGAAATAACCGATGGCGAACATCTCCGCTGTGGCATCCTCGCCGGGCTTAATCCGCAGGCAACCGTAGTCGATCTGCGCTTGCATACGAACGGCATCGTCCTTGACCGGAGAGAAGACCACGCCGCTACCGCGGTCATGGGTCAACCAGCCGCCCACAACACCCGAGCGGGTACTCGGGTCCACGATACTCAGGAAGGCATAGCTCCCTGGATTCTGAGCCGGCGCCAGCAGGCCACCGGTGCCCAGCGTACTGATCTCGGCGAGCGGTTTACCCAGATCCACGCCAACGGAAACCGTGGGAACATGATTAAGAACGACTGGCTCCTTGCCGCCGTTGTGCAGGGTGGAGCGGAAAGTGACGAACGGAAGATCTGGATAAAGAGCCACGACTTCCCGATTGCCATCGGCATAGGTGACCTCGATGCCCTGGCCTTTGCCGAGTGTTTTGTCAGCGAGTTCGATGGTTTTCGCTGTTCCGCCGGTGCCGCTCAACTTGCCCGCCGGAAGGATGATTTTGCCACTTGGTTTGGTGGCGATAGTGAAGGTGCCATCCGTCGCTTCGACGTTCAACGCATAACGATCGTTCTCGATGCTGGTCGCGGCTTTCACTTGGCAAGGCACAGCGATGAATGCAAAGAGGAGGGATGCGGATAAAGAGCATATTCGCATCAAGGCTACCGAGGGCTTTTTCATAGATGAGATTTTTTGTTTCATAATTTATTTAAATGGGAAAAGCGGGCGTTGTTTATTTGAAGACTCCCTTAAGGATGGATTTGAATTGGATATCGGGACCAAAGGAAGGGGTAGTCGGCGAGGTGGAGACGATTTGGAGGCGCAGGCGGTTTTGGCCGGGCTTCAAGGCTTTGGTGACATCCAACGTAAAGGGCGGCATCCATAGCGTTTCGAATTCCTTTCCGTTTACGGTGACGGTGGCCATCACATTCACTTTGCCGAGGTCGAGCTTCACCGCTTCGGCTTTCGCGAGGGCCTTTGGCAGATCAAAAACCACCTCCTTCGTGAGCGTATTAGGAGCTTCCTGTCCGGGAACAGCGTTCCAGCCGTCCTTGATGACGAGCGGTTCGCCGGCGGGTGCGATGACGGTTTGTTTTTGGGCGCCGGTGGACAGCGTAACCGTGTAGTTGCCGGGCTGAGTGACTTCGCCGATGAGCTTGCCATCATTATCAAAATACAGATCCAACTCGGCGGCGGAGGCGGGTTGGCCATCGCGCTCGGCTTTTACGACCGAGCCACCTTCGGGCAACTTGTCGCGGAAGATGACGAAGAACGAATCCGCCGGGTCGTTCACATTCAGCGCCACGCGGGTCCCCTCCCCGTCCGACCAAAACCTCGCCATTTTGCGGACCTCGCCGGTGACGGGATTGAAAAGCTCGGGAGCTTTGCCTGAAA
>RFZT01000412.1 GCA_009920585.1 bacterium | reverse complement strand
CGCGGCGCGGAAGAACACACACCACACACAATGCTATGGAACTTCCCCGCGTCATGGTTGCGCGGGCGACTTATCTACTGCAGCTGTTTGTGAAAATGGGCACTGCCTACGAGGACAAAAGGGGGTAAGTCTCCCTGTCCGAATCACCGCACCTCAAGCACCCATGCTACCCCTGGTTCTCTTTTGCAAAAGTTACAGCGTCGATCTCAAACGTTTGGTGCGACTTGCGCAATCCGTCCGCAAATTTAATATCGAGAAAATACCATTTTACGTTTCGGTGCCGCCTTCTGAAACGCAGTTATTCGAGGAGCATTTGGCTGGGATGGATGTCCAGCTTATTCCCGATAGTCTGATTATTGAACGTAACCCCCATATTAAACAAACTGACTTCGATTTACTGCCCGGCAATCTGGCACAACAAATTGTGAAGTCGGAGTTCTGGCGTTTGGGTGTATCAAGATCCTATCTTTGTCTTGATTCTGACGCGGTATTTATCCGAGAGTTTCGCACGCAAGACTATCTCTACGACGGAGAGATTCCCTACACGGTGATCAATGAGGCGCACGACTTATTGGGCGATGCGCTGAGTCGGAACAAACCAGAAATTCTCCGAAATTTTCATAAAGAAGCGGCGAAATTACAAGAGCTACTCGGGCGCACCGGTAAAGCGTACAGTTTTGGCCCCATGCCAATGGTCTGGCACCGCGAAGTATGGGCCAGCCTTGAGACGCATTACCTGAGCCCCCAAGGAATGAACTTTTTGGATGCGATCAGGCTCGCGCCTCTGGAGTCGCGTTGGTATGGCGAAGCCTTATTGAAATTCGGTGCCGTACCCTTAATACCGAGTGAGCCATTTTTCAAGGTGTACCACTATGGATGGCAGTTAGATCAAGATAACAAGAACGGGGTACAAGTGGCTGAGTTGGCCCATCTTTTTTCAGGCGTCATATACCAATCCTCGTGGGATCGGGCCTTGGATTGGCCCGTTGAGGGCGGACATGCAGCATCCAAATTGGCCCGACGCTTTCGCCGCGCGATAGGCCGAGCGTGAGGGGCGCTCTATGGAAAAAATCAAGGAAAGAAAACCAAACTCGAACGCGCAAATTCCGATTCTCATAACCTCCAGCATCACCCCGCATGATAAAAGCGTGAAGTTGGCAGACCCGCAGCAGCGCCTATTTCACGCTATCGAGTCGATCACCCAATGGATACGTGTGGCGCCTGGCTCTAGTTTTGTCCTTTGCGACGGGTCGAACTTTGATTTTCAACCTATCGTGCGGGAGCGCTTCCCGAATACCGAAATCGAATCACTATCTTTTGAAAATGATCAGGCTAAGATAATCACCCAAGGTCGCGGCTACGGCGAAGGGGAAATCGTTAAGTTTGCACTCAATCACTCTGCGCTTTTGCGCACATCCGATGCGTTTGCCAAGTGTTCATCGAAGTTATGGGTGGAAAACTACGCCGAATGCATCAACCACTGGCCAGCGAACTGCCTTTTCTCTGGCGTCTTTAGAAATGCATTTTCCTTGAGCAAGCGTATCGAAATAGTACAAGTAGATACGCGGTTTTATATGGTAGATTCCGATTTCTACTTGAAAAATTTCATTGATGCGCACTGGCAAATTGGCCAGTCCCCTGGTTTCGGCTTAGAGGACAGCTTTTTACAGAGATTGCAGACGATGCACCAGCATCCTTATTTATTTCCCGTCTCGCCCATCATCAGGGGCGTAGGCGGAGGAACAGGCCGATACTATAAAGACACTTGGCTGAGAGTGCAAAAAGAGAAATTCAAGTTAGCCATCGTCCGAAAAAATCGAGTCTTTAGCAAGCTGTTTAACGCGTGAGCAGCATGAAGGCTTAGCGCGGTCTGCGTCGATTCAATCAATATCTCGCCTTTTTGGCGATACCCAGTAAATTTTTCACTCTTTGCTTGAGTGGCAAAACATAG
>RFZT01000411.1 GCA_009920585.1 bacterium | reverse complement strand
CCTCGCCGTTCCCACTCACCTCCGCGATGGACACTACAAAGGCTCCGAACGCCTAGGCCATGGAAAAGGCTATCTCTATAGCCATGATTTTGAGGGATCCTATGTCCCCCAAGCCTACCTCCCCGAAGGCCGACGGTATTACGAGCCTACGGAAAATGGCCTAGAAAAACGCATCAAGGAACGCCTCGCTCATTGGCGAACCATTTTTGAGCAGGCCCAACAAATCGCTCCATAAAATCATGGAATTCGCTGTGGCTGGCATATAGGGTGACTTCCCATGGTTGAGCTCCGCGATGTCACTAAACGCTTCGACACCTTCGAAGCCCTCAAGTGCGCCAGCTTCGAGATCAAGGCCGGCGAGTTCATGACCTTTCTCGGCCCCTCCGGTTGCGGCAAGACGACCTGTCTTCGTCTCATCAGTGGATTTGACTCCCCCACCTCCGGCCAGATTCTTATCGATGGACGCGATGTGACTTTGGATCCCCCTTACCGACGCGATGTGAATCAGGTCTTTCAAAACTACGCCCTCTTCCCCCACTTGACCATCTACGAGAACATCGCCTTCGGTCTTCGCATGAAGCGGGTGCCGGCTCCAGAAATCAAAAAACGTGTTGAACGCGTGATTCAGATGACCTCACTAGAGGCCTTCGTCGATCGCAAGCCCGCGCAGATGTCCGGTGGTCAGCGTCAGCGGGTCGCGCTCGCCAGAGCCATCATCTGCGAGCCCAAGGTCCTGCTCCTCGACGAACCCCTCAGCGCCCTCGATGCCAAATTGCGCACCCAAATGCGGGGCGAGCTTAAGCAACTTCAGAAAAAACTCGGTATCACCTTCATCTTCGTTACCCACGATCAGGAGGAAGCCCTCGCCATGAGCGACCGCGTGGCGGTTATCAACGAAGGCCATGTCGAGCAGATCGGTACCGTTCACGAGATCTACTACCAACCCGCCACCCGATTCGTCGCCTCCTTCATCGGTGAAACCAACATCATCGAAGCCGAAGTCACCGGCGCGGATGCGACCCATACCCTCTGCCGCGTTGAGGGCGGACTCACTCTCCGCATCCCAATTTCCCCAACCCCAGTTGGCAGCAAAATCCTCCTCTCCCTCCGGCCAGAAAAAGTGCGCCTCCACCGCGCAGATACCAGCGATAGGAATTCCTTCCCCGCCCGCATCTCCAGGGAAGTCTTCAAGGGCGCTGTCGATGACATCACCTTAGTCACCGAGGCTGGCCTCGAGCTAGGGGCACTCCTCCCCAATGACGGCCAGACCGAGCGGGACTTTCACGAAGGGGAGCCCATCTTTGCCAGCATCCGACCCGAAGATATCAATATTATCAAGGCTTGAGCGGCCCCTCAAACGCGTGAGCAAGTGGCGCACAAAACGAGACAGTGCCTGTTATTTTTTGTTCAAATAAATCCTGAAAAAAAATTTTGACATTGCAAATCAACCTTATACAACGTGGCACGGATAGTGCTAATGTTTTGCAGCGCCTCTTCCTGATGCGCAAAAAACAAATACCCTAACCCGCCTTAAAACGGGAACGGATTAGAAAAAATAAACAAACACATAAACACATGAAACTGACAAAAATTGTTGCTCTAACGAGTCTAGTGGCCGCTTTTGCAGCTACTCCACTCTTCGCCGGCACGAAAACCTTCAAAGAGACCGTCGTGGTCGAAGAGGAAGAATCCTCTTGGTATAACGCTGCTCTCAGCACTGGATATGACAGCCTTTACATGTTCCGTGGCGTGAACACGCTTCGTTCCAATGGCGGTTACGGTAACAGCTTGTGGTGGACAGACGCCAACTTCACTTGGAACATTTCCAACAACGACACCCTTACCGTGGGTGGATGGCAGGCCTTCGGGTTGAGCAAAGCGAGCTATCGCGAGCTTGATACCTACCTCAACTACATGCACAGCTTTGGCGACCTCTCGGTTGGATTGGGAT
>RFZT01000042.1 GCA_009920585.1 bacterium | reverse complement strand
CCAAGGATGTCACCTAGGATTTCGAGTGCGGGAGTGTCCGAGTTGGTCAGGCCTGGAATGCGCCAAGAAAGCGAGAGTCGGGAAAGCTCTGTAGGAAATTCCTCGTGGGTCACACGTCGGCCCATCTGGGCTGGTTCACTGGCGATGAAAATAGGATCGAGTGCCCCGCGTGGAGTGGATGCGAAATGTTTACCGAGTTCCTCGTGGATCTTGGCCGCATCGACATCGCCGACCACCACGAAGGTCAGGTTATTTGGAACGTAGCGGGATTTGTAGTAGTTAAGCACATCCTCGCGGGTGAGCTTATTATAGACGTCGAGATATCCGATCACCGGATGGCGGTACGGGCTTTCCTTGAAAACGGTATCGAGCATGAGCTGGGAGCTCTGGCGGCCGGGATCATCAAATCCCATCGCAAACTCACGGCGGATGACTTCTTGTTCTTTCGTGTATTCGGCTTCGGGGAGAGTCGCATTTTGCATCGCATCGGCCAAGATTTCGACAGCTTCCGAGGCGCCATCCGCAGGTGTATCAATCCAGTAAACCGTGCGGTCGAAAGAGGTGTAGGCATTGATGTAGCCGCCACGGTTTTGGATTTGCTTGGCTATTTCACCAGGGGCGCGGGATGTCGTCCCTTTGAATAACATATGCTCGAGGATGTGAGACATGCCGGCCCCCATCTTTGTTCCTTCATGAATGCTACCAGTGCCACACCAGGCTTGAACGCTTGCCACCGGTGCACTGCGGTCCTCCTCGACAATGAGCGTGAGCCCGTTGTCATAAGTGAAGACTTGGGCGGCGGACTCCGGTAAAGCGGGAGTGGAACTGGATGCGGCGGGTGCGGTTGCGGACATAAATAGAAAGGCAGAGGCGGAAAGGATCAAAAGCCGACGGAGTATCATAAGGAGGGTTCGACCTCGGTCGAAGGTTCATCGTTCAAAAAGTTTTCTTCGGGGCGGAAGGGCAGCACAAACGATTCTCTAAAATCAAAAACGCCGCGGAAGGACTCGATCGTATCCTCGTCGGTTTTGCCGAAAATGCCTGCTTGCACGAGATTGAATACCATCTGACCGACATCTTCCGTGACTCGTACACCCCAATAGTCGAGAACCATGAAGGCCATCGGGCCAAATTCATTGAGTGCATGAAGACGGAACCCCTCGAGTAACTCAATAGCTCCGACGTGCGGGCTCGTTTCCTTGCGGGACTTTTTACGGCGTTTAATCGTGGCCTCGAGGGAGTCCCTTAAAAAAAGGTAGGCTTCCGGGTTGTAACGGTTGTCCTCGCGGGAGAGGGCTTCGATGGTTTCTTGAAATCCTGTGTTCTGCATCAGTGGGTCTTGCGAGCGTGTTCCAACGAAACTTCCAGAGGGCGGGTTTGCCTCCAGTGCTGGACACCTAGCCCAAGCAAAAGGATGAAAACAAAGCCCGCCACGAGGAGTTGTTCGCGGCGTGTCAGCTCAAACATGGCAGTCATCATAATACCAATTCCTCATCGTGCAAGACACTCGATGCATGAGTGCAAAAAAGCTTTGTCAAATGGGGTGATCTTGTGAGAGACCAACAAGTGAAGCTTATGAAGAAACTCCTCCTCCCTCTGCTCCTTCTCACTGGCATCGCCAACTTCGCCATGGCTCAATCCCAAGATCCAAGCGATCCGTCCGGAGATATTGCAAACAACGGTTCGCTTTTTGGTCACTCGCGATTCTGGTCCTACTACAACCCGTATCCATCGAACTACATCACCTCTGATGAATGGTGGCATGGTAATGCCTTCTTGGGAGACTTTTGGGGCCTCAGAAACATGATCGATGACAGTGGTCTAGAAGCTTCCGCGAGCTACACAAACAATATCGCCGGCAATCCGGTAGGCGGAAAAAGCCAAGGCTTCGCCTATGCCGATAACTTCAGCGTCGGCCTCCAGTTTGATTTTGAAAAACTTCTCGGTTGGCATGGATTGTCCCTTGTCGTGAGTGCGCTTGACCGTAATGGATCCAACCTTTCTGCGAGAAATATCGGCAACCAGTTTACTGTCCAGCAGGTGTATGGAACGCAAACCACCGTTTTTTACGCCCTCGCCCTTGAGCAACTTCTCTTGGAGGATAAGCTCTCTATTAAGATCGGGCGCTTCACCACGGGGGATGACTTTGCCTCCTCGCCCCTCTACTGGCTCTATATGAACAACGGCATCGACGGCAACCCGCAAGCCCTTCCTGTCAATACCGGCTTTTCCAGTTACCCTGCCGCCGTTTGGGGCGCTCGCGTCCGCATCGACCCCACACCTGATTGGAATGCCATGGCCGGCATCTACCAAACGACCAATCCCGACCTTTACAAATATCATGGTCTGAATTGGAGCATGAATTCCAATGATGGCGTTCTGATGATTGGCCAAGTCGGTTGGACGCCCGAGTTTTTCAAAAAATCGGTTGCCGCCACTTCGAAGCCCTCTGACGGAAAATCCGCCGTCGCTTCGAAATCCCTCTCAGAAGGCAAGAGCGTGAAACCTGAAGCCAGTGAGAGCGGCATGAGTGGTCTTCAAGGTCACTATTGGTTCGGGGCCTACTACTCTCCTTCGCAATACACCGAGTTTAATTCCACGCAATCGGCCACGAATTCCTATGGGTTTTATTGGCATGCCGACCAAATGGTCTGGCAAGAGGAAGCAGGCAGCGATCAGGGGCTGACTCTCTGGTCTGCCGTTGTGCTCTCCCCTCAACAAAATATTTCGAAGCTCCCATTTCAGATTAATGGCGGCGTTGTCTATCGTGGACTCATCCCAACACGTGACAGCGACTGCACGATGCTGGGGTTTGTTTACGGTAATTTCAGCAACGACTACGCAGCACAGGTGAACGCCACGGGAGCCGGATCACCCCAATACGAAATTGCTGCCGAGATTGGGTATCGTTTTAATCTCGCTAAATTCGCCTACATCCAACCTAACATCCAATGGATTATCAACCCCGGCGGCACCGGCAACATTCCTAACGCCCTCGTCCTCGGTGCGCAAATGGGTGTCACTTTTTAGAGTCCCCAATATCTCGCTGCACGCTGGCGGTTGCTGATGTGTTGGCCATCACCGCGCATAATGCCAATGGCTGTTAGATTTTAGCGATCCGTTTTCACATGTAGCGGCGTCTCTATGAGCGCCGAATCGTTGCCCATGGGGCGGCGCAAACCGACGCTTCAGCTTGAGTCAAAAAGCGCTCAGCCTTTGGTATAAAGTCCTGCTTGTTTGAAAATTAAGCCGAGATTGATCTTTCAGGGCCCTTCCGGCGATATGCTCGAGTCGCGTACGCGCCATCCCGATGGGGTTAAACACATCGTTTTGCTTCTTGCCCCACGCCATGCTGGGTTCCCGCGAAAAGCCCGAATCCGCACGCACCACAATCTTGATGTTTGGGAAACGCTCGCTGATCGCGGGAACAATTTTTTCCAGCGCCTCCAGGGTTCCATGACTCTCCATGGCTTTATTGAGGACACGAGTGCGTGCGGACATCGCTCCACGTCGCGGGTGTTGACTTCCCTGAGCGAGGGGTTCCAATAGAGTGATCATGATTACCGGTGAGCCTATTCCATTCAGTTCAAGCTGGGTTTCCTTCTCCAGCGGATGACCACATGGAAAAATCGCTCGATCTCAACGAGCATCTCGTTCGCAATCCTGCAGCGACTTTTTTTGTGAAGGTGGAGGGCGACTCCATGCGCGATGCGGGGATTTTGAGCGGCGATATTCTTGTGGTGGATCGCTCCTTGACGCCGAAGGATAGCCAGATCGTGGTGGCCATGCTGGACGGTGACTTTACTGTGAAGCGTCTCCGCCGTCGCGACGGACGTGTTTTTCTTGAAGCTGAAAACGTTTCATTCGTCCCCATCGAAATCAGCGAAAACCAAGAGCTCGTGATCTGGGGTATAGTCACCTACGTCATCCACCAACCCCGATGAACTTCGCGCTTGTTGATTGCAATAATTTCTACGCTTCCTGTGAGCGGGTTTTCAATCCCCGCCTCATCGGTCGACCGCTCGTCATACTCAGCAACAACGATGGATGCGTGATTGCGCGGAGCGAGGAAGCCAAACAACTCGGCATCAAAATGGGTGCGCCCACATTTAAAAATGAAACCTTCTTTCGCCAGCATCAGGTCGCCGTTCTGAGTTCAAACTATGCGCTCTACGGGGATATGTCTGCGAGGGTGATGGAGGTGATGCGTCCGCTTGTGTCGGCCATGGAGGTGTACTCCATCGACGAGGCCTTCTTATCACTCGATGATGCACACGGGGAAGACTTCGCTAGAGAGATTCGCGAACGCGTTCGTCAGTGGACTGGCATTCCTGTGTCGGTCGGAATCGCCCCGACCAAGACGCTCGCAAAACTCGCGAACCGCCTCGCAAAAAAAACTCCCCAAAGGCAGGGCGTGCTCGATTTCACACGGGTTCCTGATGCCGATGCCATTCTTGCCATGGTTCCGTGCTCGGAAATCTGGGGCATCGGGACTCGTCTCTCCGCGCGATTGGCTCCCATGGGCATCCAGACCGCGAGAGATCTCAAATACGCCGAGATGGCGAATGTGCGAGGAGCTCTTGGCGTCATCGGAGAGCGTATCGCACGCGAGTTGGGAGGTCTTCCTTGCCTTGATCTTGAGGAACTGCCTGCTACAAAAAAAGGCATCGCCTCGGCGAAATCCTTTGGACATCCCGTCGAGACGCTTCAAGAGTTGGAGGAAGCTCTTGCCTCCTACACCGCGAGGGTGGGTGAGAAGCTTCGTGCCGGACGACTACTGGCTGCGCATGTGAGTGTTTTTGTGGAGACCAATCCCTTCAGTGCAACCCAACCCCAATACAATGCGGGAGCGCAAACGACTCTTCTGCAGCCGACGAATCAGACGTCCGTTCTCATCGCGGCGGCACTTGATCTCCTTCGCTCGATCTACCGAGTGGGATACCAATATAAAAAAACTGGGCTTTTTGTAACTGCAATGTCGCCCGAGGGAGCCGTTCAGCTTTCTCTTTTTGAGGAGAGGGAAGACAAGCCTGTGGCGCAGGGACTCTCGGTCATCGTGGATCAACTCAACCGCAAACTCGGAGCCAATACCGTTCGCTACGGATCGATGGGCACCCGCGACACCTGGGCGATGCGCCAGAATCGGCGATCCCGCAAATTTACTACGCGCTGGAGCGAGCTCCCCGTGGCGAAGGCGTGATGGTCGGCGGGTGAGTTTGTTCGTTTGAAACGAAAATGATTTCCGCCCGTTCGGGGATATGGAAATACTCACGGCATGTTACCGAATTTTGTACTCACGGGCTTTATGGGGTGTGGGAAGTCCACTGTCGGGCGACGCTTGGCCGCGCTTACCGGTCACCGCTTTGTGGATACCGATGAGCTGATCGTGAAGGCTCAAAATAAAAGTATCCCTCAGATTTTTGCGGAGGTGGGAGAGGAGGGGTTTCGCGATATTGAGCAGAGCGTGTTGCTGGATCTCGTGGGCGTGGCCGGCATCGTTCTATCTACAGGCGGGGGAGCCATATTGCGCCAAGAGAACCGTGAGGCGCTGCGGAAGGTCGGCATCATTGTCTGGCTCGATGCGGAGCCGGATGTCCTATTTGAGAGGGCTTCACGCAGCACACGCCGCCCATTGCTCCAGACAGATAACCCGAGGGAAACCTTCGATCGCCTCTTCGAGTCGAGAAAATCCATCTACGAGTCGTTAGCGGGCTTTCGATTCGACTCCACCAACATCGACCACGACGTCGTTGCTAGGAAGGTCCTGGAACGAGCCATGCGTTGCCACGCACAGCGACCCTGATTAAAAATGACGCGACAAAAAAGGAATGCGCTCCAGTCGGCTTGCTTATCCTTCCATTCTGCAGACAATCCAAGGGTCTAAAGGTAGGCTGCCGCTTTCCTTTCATGCTCATGGCTGTAGTCGTAAGGATTTTCGGGAGGGTCGTGGAGAAATACGAGGATTTTGCGTTGCCAAAGAGTCACAAATTCATCCTGTTCCTCCGCCTTCTTCCTTGCAAATTACCCGACGTCCGAGGATGTCGGGATGCTTTTAGTCGAAAAATTCAAATGCTAAGGTTCTACAATAATCCAAAATAAATCACACCCTGTCGCACCTGATGCGACTGCGGTTTGGTATAATGAAATCACACCCGAGATCTACTTAATGGATCTCAAATGAGGAGAGGCGACATCAAAACATCAATATGACATTTTTAAAAAATAAAACAACCCCGCTCGGTGCACAGGTGGCGGAGGTCTTGCTCAAGGATGGCCAGGATTTAAGCCAAGTCGAAGTCTGGATACCCACAGCAGGTGCTGGCCGGCGGATTCGCCGATCTTTGGCGGATAAGGGGGTGCTCTCACCGCGTTTCACTCAACCCATGCGCGCACTATTGCCGGAAGGCTTACGGATCGCGCAGCGGTTTGAGCGTGAGGGAGCCTGGGCCCTTGCTTTGAAGAGGGTGGATAGCGTGTTTCTGGAACCTCTTTTCTCCGAAGCGAAGTTGGATTCCGATGCGTCTCGTCTGAAAAGCGGGGGCGTCCTGTGTGATCTTTGTGATCTGTTGGCGGAAGCGGTGTTGAGGCCTTCGGACACGGTTGTAGGCGGTGTCTGCGGTGAGGATGCAGACCGCTGGAGGGTATTAGGGAGCCTCTACCAATGCTACCTCGCGGCTCTTAAAGACGGCGAACTCACTGATCCGAATGAAGCTCGTTTCACGGAACTGGCGAATCCCTCCCGCGTAGCAACATTGCGTCGGTTGGTTATCGCCTGCATTCCCGATCTGACTTTGCTTGCACAGCGATACGCTGAGGCACTCACTTTGCACGGAATTAAGGTGGAGGTGCTTACCTGGTTGCCTGGCGAGTTGGGTGGGGGATTTGATGCTTGGGGGCGGCCGGATCCTAAAGAATGGGCTGGTTGCCGGTTGGAATTAGACTCCTGTCAGCTTTCCGTTTCACCTTCACCTGACGACGAAGCGAGGCAGGCGTTGGACTTTGCTATGTTGTCAAAATGCCCAGGCGATTACGCGATCGTGCTAGCCGATCCCGATCTCGGAAGTCCTTTTCGCAGCGAGGTGGAGTCCCGTCGCGGCAACGCGTTTCTTCCCGATGGAGCTCGGATGGATCTTTCCGAAGCTGGAATCATGGCACTCGAGTGGGTGAGATTCCGAACAAGTGGTGACTTGCGAGTTCTGCGGCGGTTACTGGAGTTGCCAAAGTTTAGCCATGTTTTGCGAGCTGATTCGGGCCTCAAAACGGACGATGCCCTCGCGGTGTGCGATTATCTCATCGCTGAGGTGGTTCTTTCCGATCTCTCTCAAGCGGAGGCATTCGCGGATGTGGAGTTTAATGTGGATAAAGAAAAATCCGCACGTCGCAAGCAGTTGCCGGTATTTGTTGAAGCGGTCAAATTGTTATGCGCACTGACAGTTCCTGAGCTTCTCGCGAAGGCTTGGAAACAAGGTGGTGAGGGCATCGAAACGGCACGCGAAGTGGTAGGACTCTACGAGAGTATTGCTGAGTCACCTCTCTACTGCGATGGCGAGCTAGATATAGATAACGCCTTTTCTCGTGCATTAAAATCCGAGCCGATTTTTGAGTCTTCGAATCTGGGAGATGTGGAGTTGTCTGGTTGGCTTGAAGGCCCGTGGGTCGAGGCACGGCGTCTTGCTGTATGCGGATGTGTGGAAGGTTCTGTGCCGTCCACAGTGAATGGACACCCCTTTCTTCCTGATTCCAAGCGCCACCCACTCGGGCTTGCTGACAACGCATCCCGCTTTGCTCGCGATGCCTATCTTTTCCAATGCCTCTTGATCGCTCGCCCGGCAGAGGATTTTCGCGCTTCCTTCAGTCGTTTTGATTCAGAGGGCAGCCCGTCTTTGCCATCCAGACTCTTTCTGCGATGTGGCGAGGATGATTTGCCAAAGCGGGTGTTAGACCTTTTTGCTAAATTACCGAGCACCGGAAATCGTGCCTCACGTCACAATAAATGGAAGTGGAATCTGCCCGAGGATAAGCGCAAGGAAGTCAGCAAAATGAGTCCGACGGATTTTTCGGAATATCTCGCGTGTCCTTTTCGGTTTTACCTTAAGAAAGTTCTGTGGCTCGACACATTTTCCTCGGATGCACGGGAGATGGACTCGAAACGCTTCGGGACTCTTGTGCACGAAGCGCTCGAGAAATTTGGAAATGCAAACCGTGATGAGTCCAATCCCGCCGTGATCGAGCGCTTGGTTCTTGGTCACCTCGACACTTCGGTGCACCGACTATTCGGTCCTTCGCCATCGCCTGCTGTGCGCGTTCAGGTCGAAGCAGCCAAGGTGAGGCTAAGGGGATTTGCACGAGTCCAAGCCGAGCAATATGACGCTGGTTGGCGGATCGTTTCTGTCGAGCGGAAGCTGGAGTCGATGGGGGAAAATACGCTCGATATAGGACCCCTCAAACTCTCGGGTAAAATCGACCGCATCGAGCACAATGTGTTAAGTGGAGCTTGGCGAGTGTTGGATTACAAAACCTATGCTCAAGCTGATTCGCCAGAGAAAAAACACTTCGGTACGTGTCTATTGCCTGAGTGGTTGCCCGAGGCGGCGTTCATCTACAACTCCCCCAAAGGGCCAAAACCGAAGCGCTGGAATGATCTCCAGCTTCCACTTTATGTAAAAATGCTCCGCCATTGGCACGCTCCCGAGATGGGAGAGGTGCCGGTTCAGACGGGCTACTTCGTTCTTTCTGCCGATCCCGAAACGACGGCCGTAAACGAATTCATCGAACTGGATAGCGACGTCATGGACTCCGCGATGGCTTGCGCAAAGACGATTGCCGAGCGCGTTCAAGCGGGCAACTTCTGGCCACCTCAGCCTTTAAAAACTTCGTGGGACGACCCCTTTGAGTCGCTCTTTCTGAATGGAAAGCCCGATGACTGCATTGAAGAAGAAACCATCACATTTTTGAAAGGCACCCTATGATCAACCAACGACTCATTGCCAATGCCGGTAGCGGGAAAACGCACGCTCTCACCACGCGCATGATCCAACTCCTTGCCCAAGGTGTGGAGCCTCGCAAAATCGCCGCTCTCACATTCACGCGCAAATCCGCCGGAGAATTCCTTTCCGCCGTCTTCGAACGCCTAGCTGAGGCGGCACTAGATCCCGATAAACTCACGGAGCTTCAGAGCAGGGACGGACTTGCGGCCCTTGACTCGTCGAAGTGTCGCACCCTGCTGGCTCAACTCGCATGTCAACTCGGTTCCCTTGGCATGGGAACGATCGACAGTCTATTCGCCCGTATCGCCCGTGCCTTCCCACTCGAATCGGGCCTTGCTGAAGACTTCGCTATGGCGGGTGAAGCCGAAATCCAAGCTGCGCGTGAACGATCCCTATCCACCCTGTTTGCAACGGAGTCCGCAGCCTCACTCATCGATTTCATCGACCTCCTCCGCCGAATCAACCGATCTCACGGGGAGCGCGATGTCTTCCAAAAACTCCTGAAATTAACAAAAACACTTCACGCCAAATTCCTCGCAACTCCAGAGACCAGCACTTGGGGAGATGCTCATCAGATATGGGGACAAGCAGGTTGTGCGATATTGAAGGCTGGGCCCGTAGGTCCATTAGCTCAACAACTCTGGGTGGCTATTCAGCACGAGCATCCCGATTTGTCGGATGCTGCATTTCAGAGTTGGGAAACGGGGCTTCTCCTCGCCGAGCATCATCGCCCTTCTAAGACCTTCTCACCGGAATTGAAAAAGTTTTTCCTTAAATTATCTAATGAACGACAGACTCCGGATGCGACCTATATCCCCACGGGAAACGGCCAAGCTTCGCGTGTCTACTTGAGTCCGACTATTCGCCCACTGAGAGATGAACTTCGCAACGCTTTGGCCAAGCCTGAATTCGAATCCCTCCTTCAGCGCAGTCGCTCGCTCCATGCGATTATGCAGAAGTTTGAAGAGTCCTATGCCTCGAATGTTCGTTCAGCAGGATTGGTCACTTTCGGCGACATCACTGATTCACTAGCCCAGAAAGCAAAGGCTAAAAATGGGCATGGCGAGGCGTGGCGAACAACGGCCGGCTATCGTATGGACCAGACATTCGACCACTGGCTGCTTGATGAATTTCAAGACACGAGCCGCCCGCAGTGGGCTGTCTTGGAAACCTTCATTGAAGAAATTCTGATGACTCCCGAGCAAAACCGCAGCTTTTTCTATGTGGGTGACACCAAGCAGGCGATCTACTCGTGGCGGGGAGGGGATCCAGATTTGTTTTTCGAGATATTTGATAAATACACTCCTGCCATAATGGATGCGGCCCCCCTCACTCAATCTTGGCGTTCGTGTGAGGCGATTCTTGATTTCGTGAATGGTGCATTTGAAGACTTAACGCCCATCCAAGCGGACCTTGATATTCCCATGGTCACGGTCAAAAAATGGGAGAAAGCTTGGAAAGAGAATCACAGCACCTCTTCCAAAACCAGAGAGGTCAAAGGGTATGCCGAGTGGGTTGCTGTGCCAAAAAATGGAGGCGACGATGATGCAGCGGGCGATGCGCCTGATCAGAAAATTCTCGAAATCCTGCAAGTCACTCAAGCTTGGAAGCGTGGCCTTTCTTGTGCAGTGCTCAAGCGTGACAACAAAGCGGTGGCTGCGATTGCGGCTCTCTTGCAGTCGAATGGTATCGCCGTTGCCGTCGAGGGAAAAACCAATCCCTGTGTAGATAATCCTCTCGGAGCTGCTCTCATGGCCGCTCTGCGCGTGTGCGCGTCACCAGATGACGATCTCTCAGTAGCCGTTGTTCGGGGATTCGCGCCCACAGAGGGATGGTTCGCAGGAAAAGTTTGGGATTTTCGCAATGATACCCTCGCCAAACTCGCTCAATCGGGGTTTGCCGCCACGATTCGCCATTGGATCGAGTTGACAAATCTCGATGGTGAGTTGTTTTTAAATGAACGCGCCTCCGCCTTCCTCCTTGCCGCTGAGGAATTCGATGCCTGCCGCAAATCCTCGGATGGCATTGCCGATTTTCTCCGATTTGTCGAAAACCGCCAAACCCAGGAAAATGAAGCCACCGACGTCGTGCGAATCATGACGATACATCAATCCAAAGGTCTTGGATTCGACATGGTCATCGTCAGCGGTCTCGACAAAAGAGGCGCGGGTAATGATGGCTCGAACTTGGCCCTGGGTCCCGAGGCCAAGAATGTACAATGGGGAGTCCTTATGCCCGCAAAAGATTTTGCCGAGCACGATGCCACGCTCCTCAGGCAACTTCAAATTCAAGATGCGGAGAGCAAATATAGCGAGATCTGCACCGCCTACGTTGCACTCACGCGGCCGAAAAAAGCACTCTATGTCATCACCACGGAACTGGGTGAAAACTCGAAAGCAAAAAATTTCGCACGTCATCTCATGTTGAAGTTCCTCGCGGCCCCTCACACAATTGGTAATCCCAAGTGGTACGAAGATCACGAAATCATGGTTGCCGATGCTGTTACAGTCGATGTTCCTCGCGAGTTTTGTGCTCCGCTCCATGGAACTCCCAAGCCTGTATCTCCTTCCTCATTCAAAGCTCAAGCAAGCGAGGGAAGTGGATTTCTTACCCTATCGCAGGAGGCTGCCGAACTTGGAACCGAAGTCCACGAGGCCCTAGCTGGCATGGAATGGATGGAAACCACCGCGCTGCAGTTGGGTAACCTCTCGATCGAGGCCGCTAACCTAGTGCGTGGCTTTCTCAAAAAACCAATCGCGCAGGAGGTATTCACCAAGCCCGAGCAGCTTCATGACCTTTGGCGTGAGCGGGCATTTGATGTGATCCTCGATGGTCAGTGGGTGAGCGGTGTATTTGATCGGGTCGTCGTTCATCGCTGCGACGAAGGGGCGCCTTTATCCGCAATCATCTACGACTTCAAAACCGACCACGGCAGTGCCGCTGAAATCGAAGAGCGCTACGCTGGTCAGATGGAAGTTTACCGCAAGGCGGTCTGCCATTTGCTGTCCCTCTCGACCGATCGCGTAAAATCCCAAATACTTTGTGTCAGATGAAACAACGAATGATCCTTGGCAACTCGGATTATCGGAAAAAGAAAATT
>RFZT01000410.1 GCA_009920585.1 bacterium | reverse complement strand
GATTTTTGCGAGCAGGGCCGGGGTCATCGTTTGCACCTGCGGCAGCACCATCACGCGGTAGGAGGTTCCGCCGGGAAAGGCGATCAAGCCGTCCTTCACTTCAGCCCGCTCGATGAGAATTCGCGGCGAGCACCCATCGAAGCCGTAGCCTTTTTTATCCGGGTTAAAAACTGCCCCTTCGAGCGCAGTCGGCGGCGCGAGAAAGATGTGCGGCGCACCCTCGGGCGTGAGGTAAAGCACATCGGAGACGGTGACGCCTTGCTGGAGCATTTCCGAACAGCGGGCTAAGTAGCGGTGGAATGCGCCAACCATCGGCCACCAAGTTTGGTTGCGGTGCCAGTGGACGCCCCACCCCCCGAGTGTGAAGCCGGGCTTGTAGTCCGGGCCCAGCGGTTGATGTGCGTAGGTATGGAAAAAAATCCGATTAATGCCGGCCGAAAAGGCCCAATCGCCTAGGTTCTTCAGCGACCAAGGATAGGCATCCAGAGCGCCGTTGGCAGTGAAAGACTCCGCCGCGACAACGGGTTTTCCCATCACATGGGCGATCGAGGTTGCCTCGAAAACGCTGTAGTGCGTATCAGGTTCTTCGAGAAGACCGTCCCTTCGCTCACGCAGTTCGGCGTGGTTGGTTTTCCAAAACTCGCCCATCGGGATATCCGCCACCGCGCCGAGATCGAGATCGCCGGCGGGGTTCATGGCATAGGGTTCGATGGAAAGTTCGAACCCATGCTTGTGGGCATACTGCTTCACGCGCTGCGCGTGGTTCTCGAGGACCAAATCCTGCGCGGTCAGGCGCAAATCCCAAAGGAAACGCTCGCTCTTCTCCAAGCCCTCCACCGCCCTGCCTGTATAGGTCAGAAGGAACGGCTTGCCATCATAGCCGCGTCGTTTTTTGAACTCGTCAAGAAACGAAGCGGTCCAGTTCTGCGCGCCAGACTCCCAGCTGTCCATGTGGAGATTGGTCAGTCCGTGTTTCTTCGCGCGCGGCCCGATTTTTTCCAACAGGACACCGACGAATTTCGACAAATGAAAATCGATCGCCTTGGCATCGAATTTGTCCGACTCGCAACCTTCGGCCACCTTCGGCGCCGGCCGCGTTCCCGCGCCATTGTTGCGGCGCCCCATGCGGACCACTGTCCAATCCCCTGCTGGCACATTCCAGTCGAGCGTGCCATCTGGTTTCAGGTTTTTGGTGAGGTCGATGATTTTGTCGGGAGCAATCACTCCCCCCACCCCCGGCTCCGCGTGGTTTACAGCGGTAGGCAAATAGGGTTTCACATACCTGTTGATGTCATACGGCTCGCGCTTGTAGAGCGCCTTCTCGTTAATGTCCGAAATCACTGGAGCCGTGCTTGGAAAAGCATAAACCGCGAAATCCTCGTAAAACGGATCGCGCAGCGAGAGGAACGGCTCCTGACGGTGATCGGGCACTGGCAGCTTCTGCGACACAGTTTGTGGGCCTTTTAAATCCACCGAGCTGAAGACCAGGTGCTGCATGGCATTCTCTGGCTTGATCCATGGCCCGCCGCTTCCGCACCAACCCGGCCCGATGCCGAGATTCACATCGATCCCCAGACGCTCCGCGTCGCGCACCATTTGGACAAATGTATTCTGCCACGGCTCGCTCATCCACTGCACCGGCCCCTTCGGAATCCCCAGATCGACTTCCAGAAAGAGCACCTTGTTGATACCGACCTCTTTCATGTTCTCCAACTCGGCCGTCATTTGGCTGGAGTTCAAGTTGCCGTCATTGAAATACCAATAAACGCCAGGCTGCGCGGACTCCGGCGGGCTTTCGAAGCGTTGCTCGAGCGATTGCTCGGCTCGGAGAGCGCCAATGAGCGCGAGCGAGAGAAGCAGTGTCGTTTTTTTCATAGGTTATTTCGTGGTGAAAATCGTCACCGGACCGAGCAGGCCGGATGGCAGCAGCTGCATCTTGGCATTGTAGGGGTTGT
>RFZT01000409.1 GCA_009920585.1 bacterium | reverse complement strand
CTCCTATGCTATTATACCCGGATTTGACGCGGGATTCGCTCCCTACAATCCATTCAACTCAGGCAGCAATGCCGGTTCCTTGGGCGGTGATCCCGGATATGTCTCGAGCTTGAAAATCGGCGACCAAGTGGTTTTGGATCAAAATCCAGCCTTGGCTGCAGGCTCTTATACACTTCTTCCCAGACGCTACGGAGTTATGCCGGGAGCTTATCTCGTGACTCCTGTATCAGGAATCCCATTGATATCTCAAACTCTTGAGGGTGCCGCTTATACTTCGGGATATCGTGCGAACACTTTTTCAACGACTGTCCTTGAGCCATCTTTGCGCTCCAATTTTGAAATTCTGCCCCCTGCTGTTCTTGCCGGACGAGCTGAATACCAAACCTATTTTGCAAATTCCTTTCTGCCTGAAGCGGCGAATGCATTGCGCGCAGTCCTAAGCCAACCGCTTCCGCGCGATGCGGCCTCCCTCGCTATCCAAGGTTTGAACTCCATGGTGCTTCGTGGAAATGTCCTCACCCAGAGTCCAGCTGGTCTTGGAGCAAATATCGACATCAGCTCGGAGGGGGCGATCACGATCGGAGGACCTGCCACGGTAGCGGATGGCGTTCTGATCGATGCTGCCCAACTGAACTCATGGGGAGCCGCAAGCCTCCTCATCGGCGGTCTGCGGCGGAGCACCACCACGGGAACAGTCGTGGATGTGAATGCCGACTCCCTCACCCTCGCCGGCTCCCTTAAAGGATCCGACCTGATCTTAGTATCCAAATCCTCCCTGACTATGGAAGATCGTTCCTCCCTGAATTCCAACGGGGCTCCCACCATTTCCTCCGGGAAAATCTCGATCGATAGCCCTGGAACGCTCGTCCGCGTCAGCTCGGATGCTGGCGCCGACTTCGCCCGCACCAGCACGGCGGGCAAGAATGAATCGGCCCTGTCTCTCGTAGGCAGCGCCTCGATTTCCGGGGCCGGGGTGATTCTTGATTCCACAAAATCAGCCACCATTTCTCCCCTCGCGACGATCTCTGCCCAAAGTCTCTCATTGGGTGGCCAAAAAGTTGTCCTCGATTTCGCTGGCACATCGGCAGATTCCGACGCCCTTATTGTGAGGGGAAATCTTCTCTCAAACCTCTCCTCCGTTCAAAACTTAAATTTGAACAGCTATTCGAGTATCGACTTTAACGGATCAGGCACTCTCGGTTCTCAGAATCTGAAAAACCTCTCTTTCCGTGCGGCTGGAATTCATGGCATCAGTTCTTATTTGATCCTGGAAGCAAACAAAATTTCGTTTTCAAACCCTCTGAATTCCGAATTCGCTCCGACAGAACTGGGAAGCATTTTGGTGGCAGATACCTCCCAACTGGATTTGGGATCAGGTGCCTTCCGTCTCTCGGGTTTCAATACCGCCATCTTGCAGGCCACCAATGGCGTGTTGGCATCCACAAGCGGTGCATTGCAGTCAGAAGGAACGCTCATCATTGAAGCTCCTGCCATTGCTGCCAGCCGTCTCACAAATTATGAGATTTCCGCTTCCAGTGATCTGCTGCTGAACAAGTCGGAATCCACCGCTACTGTATCCAGTGAACTCGGCGCGACCCTTTCCTTCATCGGCTCCTCGGTAGCTGTCAACTCCAATATTTCTTTGCCGAGCGGCGGGCTGAAAATTCAGGCCAAAACCGGAGATGTCACCATTGGTTCGAAGTTGAGTGTGGATGGTTCGGCCCAAACCTACTACGACACCACGCGCTATGCCGACGCCGGTTCGATGACAATCCAGTCCGACAAGGGCAACATTGTTTTGTCAGAATCCAGCGTTCTTTCAGCCTCGGGAGCAAATGCTGGCGGCCATGCCGGATTGCTCCAAGTGGGCGCCAGCGAAGGAGAGTTTCAAAATTCCGGGACACTCCTTGGCAAAGCCGCCAACGGCTATGATGGTGGATCGTTCCAACTGGATGTCAAAGCCCTCTC
>RFZT01000408.1 GCA_009920585.1 bacterium | reverse complement strand
TTGTTCCACGTGGAACAAACAAGTCGAGGGCCCTTAATCCATCACGCCAAGCGACCGCAGCAGGATTTGAACTTTTTACCACTTCCGCAAGGGCAAGCATCGTTACGGCCCGCTTTCGGCAACTCTCTTTTGAGCGGGAGTTCAAGACGCGGGGTAGGGGACGCCTCTTCGGGATTAGATGAACCTGGAGCTGCCTCGGGATTAAGAGCGAACTCAGGGCGAGACAACATCTGTGGCATGCTGGACAGCATGTGCTCAAAAGCCTGTAGATTGGTCGTGCTGCGGAAGAGGTTGGTCAGAACCTCTCCCTTAATGGTATCCATGAGGTCAACAAACATGACGTAGGCGTCATTTTTGTATTCCACAAGGGGGTCTTTTTGACCAAAGGCACGGAGATAAACCGCTTCGCGAAGCCCGTCCATGGCGTAGAGATGTTCCTGCCAGAGCCGATCGACGGCATTCAAAATAACGTAGCGCTCGAGCCCACGAACGGCATCAGGGTGCTCCAGAGCCGCCTTGCGCTGATAGGAATCACAGATGGTATCAACGAGGAACTGGCCATTTTCTTCGACTGTACGAGAGGCTAAGGCCGCCCTTTCACTGCTAAGCCCAAGAGGGAATGTGGTGTTGATCCACTGGAGAAGACCTTCGGCATCTGGCTCATTGCCCTCCGATTCTTCCAAGAATAGAGCCACCTTTTTCGGAACAACCTCATTGATGACTTCAATAATGAGGTCTCTCGGGTTCTCGGAATCCATGACTTCGTTGCGATAGCCGTAAACCACTTCACGCTGCTGGTTCATCACGTCATCGAATTCCAAAGTGCGTTTACGCATGAGGTAATTGCGCTGCTCGACACGTTTTTGGGCTGTTTCTACACTCCTATTGAGCCACGGATGCTCCAGTTCCTCACCCTCCTTGAGGCCGAAGGTTTCCATGATTTTCGTCATTCTGTCGCTGGCCCCAAAGTTGCGCATGAGGTCGTCCTCGAAGCTGACGTAAAAGCGTGATCGGCCAGGGTCACCTTGACGGGCACAACGTCCACGGAGCTGTCGGTCAATACGGCGAGATTCATGGCGTTCGGTCGCAATAACGAAGAGGCCGCCGAGTTCCGCTACGCCCTCGCCGAGTTTAATATCTGTTCCACGACCGGCCATGTTGGTCGAGATCGTAACAGCTCCACGAAGACCAGCCCGCGATACAATCTCGGCCTCCTGCATGTGGAATTTGGCATTAAGAACAGAGTGGGGGATCTTCTGAAGTTTGAGCATGCGGCTCATGAGTTCGCTGGCCTCGACACTGGCTGTTCCCACAAGGACTGGTTGACCACGTCCATGAGCATCTTTGATAGCCTCTACGGCGGCGTTGTATTTTTCGCGACGCGTTTTGTAAATGCGATCGTTTTCGTCCAAACGCTTGATCGGGCGATTGGTTGGTATCACATTGACATCCAATCGGTAAATATCATGAAACTCATTCACTTCCGTCTCGGCGGTGCCGGTCATGCCAGAAAGTTTTTGATAGAGGCGGAAGTAGTTTTGAATCGTGATCGTCGCGAGTGTTTGGGTTTCACGGTCGATTTGAACCCCTTCTTTGGCTTCAACGGCTTGATGTAGTCCATCGCTCCAGCGGCGGCCTGGCATTTTCCGGCCCGTGAAGGTATCCACGATCATGACCTTGTTTTCCTCCACAACATATTCCACATCTTTCTCGTAAAGACAATAGGCCTTAAGGAGTTGCGTTATATTATGAATGCGCTCGGACTGAGCGTCGCAATGTTGCTGGCAAGCCGCTTTTTTGGCCGTTTTTTCGGATTGGCTTAAGGCCTTATCATTTTCAATGTCAGCATATTCAGTCAGAAGATCCGGAAGAACAAAGGCGTTAATGTCATCGGGGTTGAGGTAATTGCGTCCCATTTCCGTGAGATCGGCTTCATGTTGGCGCTCTTCGATGGTGAAGTAGAGTTCCTCCTTGAG
>RFZT01000407.1 GCA_009920585.1 bacterium | reverse complement strand
TCTTCGCTGGCGAAACCCCACAGGATGCGATCTACCTTTGTGAATTAGATTACCAGGCAACGGAGGACGAAGAAGTGACCAAAACACCTCCTTCCGAGATTCAGAATGCAGCCCCTCAGCAACTCAAGGATAGAGAGCAATCGGATATTTCGGATTCCGATGAACTTTTGATCGCCCGATGCTTGGAGCTCTTTGCCGTTGAAAATCGTGCTGCCAGATCCTTGCTGCAACGTCGATTGAAGCTTGGCTACACACGTGCCGTTAGAGTGATGGAGATCCTTGAGCAACGTGGCATCGTAGGCCCCAAGAATGGTGATAACGACCAAGAGATCCTTGTCGATTTAACCGCTTTCTTACCCGAAGGGAATCCGAAGGCCAAAAAAACCCCTAAAAAATCCAGCAAGAAAAAGAATTCTCCTTAAGGAATTTCAACCCACAAACACCCTATGGCCGACTCGACTATTACCTGTCCAAACTGCAAAAGCGACATCCCCCTTGGCGAAGCCGTCGCGCACCGACTTCGGGAGGAACTCGCTGCGGATTTTGAAAAAGAGCGTCAGCGACTCACCCAAGCGATCTCTGAGCGGGAAGCCAAGATTGCCAGTGAGCGCAAGGCCATTGAAGAGCGTTCCCGTGCCGTTGCTGACGAGATCTCACGGGGATTGGATGTCGAGCGAGCGAAGCTTCGGGATGCAGCACTACGTGAGGCCGCTGAGCAATCTGCTCTTGCGATGAAGGATCTTCAGGCACAGCTTGAGTCCCAACAAAAGCGCCTCGCCGAAGCTCAAGGTGCCGAATTGGAGCTTCGCATAAAACAGCGAGAACTCGCCGAAGCCAAGGATGCCATGGAGCTCAATATGGCCCGCAAGTTGGACGAAGAGCGCCAGCGCATCTCCGAAGAAGCCCGAGTGAAAGCAGCGGAAGCTGAGCAACTCAAGATCGCCGACAAGGACAACAAGATTCGCGATCTACAAGAGCAGATCGGCGCCCTCCAGAAGCGTGCCGAGCAAGGCTCCATGCAGTCCCAAGGGGAAACTCTCGAGATCGCCTTAGAAAACACCCTCCGAACCGCATTTCCCTTCGACGAAATTATTGAAGTCAAGAAAGGCCAACGCGGAGCCGATATCATTCATCGCGTCCGCACAAATACCGGTGTCGACTGCGGCACCATCCTCTGGGAAGCCAAGCGTGCTGCCAATTGGTCAGCAGACTGGCCCACGAAGCTTAAGGATGACCAGCGCGAAGCCAAGGCCGACCTAGCCGTCATTGTCACCACATGCCCGCCTGCTGGACTACGTGGCATCGGGCAGGTCGATGGCATATGGGCCTGCGAGACGCCATTTGCGATCGCCATCGCCACAGCACTTCGCCAAGGCTTAGTTGCCACAGCCAACCTTCGACTTCAGCAGACGAACAGCGCAGATAAAATGGCTCTGCTCTATAAGCATCTGTGCAGTGTTTCTTTTCGGCAAAATATTGAAGCCATTGTGGAGTCATTCAAAGGTCTCAAAGATCAGCTCGACGCCGAGAAACGGGCCTTTGCTAAGCAATGGAAGGAACGCGAATTCCAACTCGAGAAAGCCATCACCCATACCGCTGCCCTCTACGGCGGCATCCAAGGCATAGCCGGTCGAGAAGCCCTCCCAGAAATCCGCTCTCTCGCTCTGCCCATGTAATTGAAAGGACCATAAAATGGCAGTTGCGTGTGAATTTATTGATGTGATTGTGCCGATTGAGCGGATCGATGCGTTTTACCCTGGAGGATTTGCGGCATTTAAGTCGCAGAATGCGGATCTATTTCATGGTCGGTTTTGGCATGACAGTCACCTTTTTCGTGATGGCGTAATGAGTCCACAGGATGTCAGTTGCGTGGTGGATTTTTGGGAGGGGTATGGCCTTACCCCATTTGGAAAAACAGATGACGGAGTCACATTCTGGAAAGATATGTGCGCTGTCGAGGCTATGATGATCGGGGGAG
>RFZT01000406.1 GCA_009920585.1 bacterium | reverse complement strand
GTTGAGGAGGCTTGAGTTTTTTCCGTAGGCCAGCGTCATTGCGGTGAGGGCATCGCGAAAGGCTGCGCGGTCTTCGGGCTTGTTCATATCCGCAGGGGGCTGCGGAGATGCAAAAAACGAGATGGTCGATTCCGATGTGCCTTTGGGAGAGGTTGCGACGAGTTTGATCGTGTTGTCGGCTAGGCCGGGAAATATCCAGTTTGTATCACCTGAGATCACAGAAGTTTTATCCGGAAAAAACCAAGTGTAATTTGTATCTGCTGGGTTTCCGGCTGAGAGCGCCTTGAGATTGTAAATCACAAGCGGGTCTTCATTTTCGAACCAGAAGGAAAGCGTCGGTGTCAATTGAGCCGAGGCAATGGGACTGCCATCCCGGCTTTGAATGCCCGAGAGATTGCAGTTTCCGGAACGCGAGATTTCGTTTTCGTCGACCACCCTTGTTTCGTTTAGGCTATCCGGTGTGTGGTTGGGCGGGCGCCAGGTCATGTAGCAAAGACCTGCATGTGCGGGGCCGCTGCCCGTTTGAAATATTTCCAAGCGGTTGAGGCCTTGTTGCAATTGCACCATCGCCCCAGTACCTCCCCACTTATCATTCAATTTACTAATCGTGATCGCAGTGCCGTTGACGCGAACACTATTGGCGGTCCCAGTTTGCAATACGATTGGGGCGAACCAATGGGGGCCTGCTGAAGACGCAAAAATATAGGACAATTGATAGACAACAGAGGGGAAGGGTCGCCCACTAGGATCTCCTCCGAGACTGAGGGCCGCGGTACGTTGCTTTTTTTTGAGGGGCGCGCGACTATTGGTTCCTGCTTGCATGAACGAGTGGGCAAGCGGTTCGACTGGCCCAAATTTAGCCAACTGTTCGGCTTTCTGGAGGCTGTCAAAACCGGGGTTCATGCACACGATCGCGCTGGGGGTGATGCCGGAGTCGGGGGACCAAAGCTTGGGCTGAAGACCTTTCTTCATATAAACGAAGACGGAGTTGATATTTGATGCGGGACTAGTAAAAACAAGGGAAATGCCATTTTGTGCCCCTGCCCACATAACCCGAGATGGTATTTCCGTCCCATCAGCAGTCATGACGACGGGAGCCGTGGTCGCATTCATGGTGCTGGCGATAGTGCCGCCTGCATCCGGGAGATTCACAAAATACCCGCAAGTCGGATGCGTCGGTTTCGAGGAGAGGGTCAGTTGGTAGCGGACGAGCGCCTCCGGCACATGCCAACTATCTGCGCCAAAAACTTGAAGAGCAGAAAGCGCCAGCAAAACGAGAGCGAGCGAGGATCGTTGGCGGAGTAAGAAAATCATGAAATCAATCAGGGTGGCTTTTTGCTATTAAGTATTGCGTTCAGCTAAGGCGCATCACTCGCCTTTGATTTTTGTGATCAACACGGGTGGCTGTGGTGGTTTTTTAGCTTCCGTTCGCGACTGGGGTGTGACTGGGCAGCAGCAGCAAGCCATGACAGATTCTGCCGAGGAAACGGTTCGCGGGGGCGCTGGAGGATTTTTTTTAATCTCGCGCGGAGGCGCCACAAATCCTGGCTCTCCGGTCCCATCACCCGCCAAGAGCGTGCCAGTGCAAAGCGTGGCGAAGAGGGCTTTGTTCAGATACTGGCGAGCATTCGATTTCATCATGACTTAATAATGTTGGAGGAATGGTTGAATTTTTTTTAGGACACTTTAGACCTGATCACTATGACTTTCGGTGCTAGGCCTGCAAACAAATTCCCAGACTCATTATGGAGCAAAATCACTCATGCCGATTCACGTCAGGTCCGTTGCTCATTTTTTATATGAAAGAGATCATTGGCATTTTAGCTGTCGTTTTATTTTTGCAGGCGGTCGTCGCGCAGGAGGGGAAAGAACTATACGGCGACGATGTGTACTGGAATGCGACGCCCAACGATGTGAACAACCTTCTCAAAAGCATGAAGGATCAGGTGGGTGCCAACTTCCAGATGGATATCCGACCG
>RFZT01000405.1 GCA_009920585.1 bacterium | reverse complement strand
GCTAATCAAGAAAGCACCCCTCGCGAGAAGCCCTGGAATCACCGACCCTCAGCCATTCGCACCACCTAAGAGCTCGGATGTTACAAAGCAATGATCTCTGCAAGTGACGACCTTTTAGTTGATAATTATGAAATTAGAAAACCAAAAACACGAAAGGATGAATAAAGTGAGTATAATCATGAACAACGCCTGCTTCGCCAGCGGCGGCATTGGCGGCATGAAGCGTGCCGTGACCGCCTTGATTATCTTGCACTTGGCTGGTGGCAGCCTTTGCGCGGTTTCCACCGGTTCGCCCGCAGGAGAACAGGCGAAGACCCGACACTATGATGTCGCGGCCTACGTTTGGCCTGCATATCAGTTCAAGGACGAACGCTGGAACCAGATCTTCAAGCAGGGGATCGGCGAATGGGAGATCATTCGCGAATGCAAGCCGGGATTCCCCGGACACGAGCAGCCGAACGTTCCGCTCTGGGGTTATGAAGACGAGTCGGAGCCCAAGGTCATGGAGAAGAAGATCGCCACCGCCGTCAAATACGGAGTGAATGTCTTCATCTACGACTGGTACTGGTACGACAACCAGCCGTTCCTGGAAAAAGGCATCAACGACGGCTTCCTCAAAGCCAAGAATTGCCAGGACATTCAGTTCTACTTGATGTGGGCCAACCACGATGGCGGATCGGGGTGGGACAAGAAGAAGGCACTCCCCAAGCCTGTCGTCTGGCCCGGGGCGGTCGACCGTGCAACCTTCGATACGGTCGTTGACCGGGTAATCAGCCGGTACATGAGCCAGTCGAACTATTACAAGATCGACGGGAAGCCGGTGTTTTCCATCTACGAACTGGGCACCTTGATCAAAGGTCTGGGCGGGGTGGAGCAAACCAGGGACGCCCTCGCTAGCTTCCGCAGCAAGGTCAAGGCTGCCGGATTCCCCGATCTGCATTTTCAGACCATCCTGTGGGGCGAGATTCCTGCCAGCGTCTCGCAGGTGCCAGGCGACAAGACCCAGTCGCGGAACAATACGATGACGGCGCTGGGGATCGATAGCCTGACGAGCTACCAATGGTGCCACACCATTAGTCCCAAGGGGCCGTATAGCGGCTGGGCCGACCGTGCGGTCGGTCAGTGGGCGGGGTGGGCCAAGGAGTTCTCCATGCCGTACTTCCCCCACGTTTCCGTCGGGTGGGACACGAACCCCCGCCGCAATGCCTATGACCCAGCGACCATCGTTGAGCGATCGCCCGAACGGTTCCAAGCGGCGCTCGAATCGGCGCGTCAGCATGTCGATCAGCGCGGCCTGCACCCGCTTATCACTATCAACGCGTGGAACGAGTGGAGCGAGGGCAGCAGCCTGGAACCGGATGAACGCTACGGCTACAAATTCCTCGAAGCGGTGAAGAACGTCTTCGGGGCTGACGGACTCGGGGGCGGCAAGAATTAAGACAGCCCTCCGCGTGAGACCCAGGGCTCATCACAGCCCATTAGCCTAGGTTGCCTGCTTCATGACGAAGTTTCTGACGCAACTCCAACGGGCTGTCCGGTGGAGAAACTGAGCATGGGGATTGAATCACTGTCCTTGTTGCGGAACCGATTTCAACGCGAACACGGGAACAACGGGAGGCTCCAACAAACAAATTCAGCCTATCGCCGAGAAGACAGGCTCAGGCTGATTTGCGACGTTCGCAAGAAAATATCCCACTTGACATGTATGCCTTGTAGGCATACACAAAACACGTGACTTTCGACTGGGATCCAGAGAAGAATGAAAAAATCAAGAGGGAGCGAGGGATTTCTTTTGAAGAAATAGCGCTTCTACTCGGCGCCGGGAGCGTCTGGGCAATCACAAAATACTGGAATACAGAAAAATGTCCCAATCAAAGGGTTTTTCTCATTCCCATTGATGGTCGCATTATCGCCGTTCCTTTTGTCCAAAATAAGGATCTTTTTTTTCTCAAGACCGCTTTCCCCTCAAGAAAGATGACA
>RFZT01000404.1 GCA_009920585.1 bacterium | reverse complement strand
AGGTAATTGGATCCTGAAAGGGATGTGGCCGCATTCAAGTCACCGACTTTTGCTCCGTATTTCTGGAATTCCGATTCTATTTTCTGCATGCGCTCTCCGTTGCTCTGGACGGCCTTCCCATATTGCCCTTCGGGGAAGCGAACGGTATCCGCACTATCAAGCACATCACGCAGGGCGATAAATGCAGACGGGCTGGTCTGAGGTCGTTTGTAGTAGGAATAACGACTGGCAAACGCAAAACCCTCATCATATTTGCCCGTTTTTACTGTGCCATAGTCAACTTCCCAGAGGTCAAGCCCCCGATCCACCGTGGAAATGGCGGTCCAATAATAATTCCAGATGGGATTTTCCTTAAAGATCCCGCCCTGCCCGAATTTGGAAAACTCGCCACGCACAAACTCCGGCTTCTTGCCGTTCAGCCCGTAAAAAGTGGGGCGAAGCTCGGTGTCCTGCTCAATTTCGCCATTGGCCTGATACCCGATGGCAATCGTAAACTGCTGCTTACGGAGCTCGATCGGGTAGTTCTGGCGAAGCCAGTTCGCGTAAAGTTGCTCTCCGGCTCTTGCTCCCTTGGCCTTTACCTTTCCCGGCTCGCTCTCATCGTCCACATTGAACAGGAATCGGATATGCTTGAGTTCCGGCTTATCGAAGGCTTCGTAGAACCGTTTCGTGGCTCCGCTGCAGAACTCGAGATACTCCTCGGCGCTGATTTTGTATTGCGGGTCTTTGGGCGTGCCCTTGTAGAGCTGCTTGTCACCCGTCGAACCAAATGCGGGCTGTATAAATGCAAAGGCGTTTCGATCGGCCTCAGGGAGAGAAGCCATGTGATCCGCCAGCTTGCCGATAAATCGGTGGAAGTAATCGATGTAGTTTTTGTCGAGGTAGTATGGAAAATCGTCTTTGCCCTTGCCTCCACTCACAGCCACTTTCGGCACTCCGTGTTCATAAATCCATTCCGGCGCGTGCGGACCGGTCCATAGGACGAAATAGTAATAATACTTCCCCTTGGCGGCATTGCGGATGTGAGAGTCCATTTTCGACCAATCATAAACTCCCGGCTCGGGCTCCATATCAGCCCACTGAACGCGATCTGCCTCCCCCTTGATAAAAGGAAACCTGGCGGTATCAATCATCTCATCCTTGCACTTGGCAAAGAACCCCGCCCACGGCGGCCGCTCGGACACTATTTGGGCCTCTGCCTGAAGCGCGGCTGGCGATGCCAGAAAGAGTAATCCAAGGGCGATGATTTTTTGTGATCTGTTCATCTTGTTAGTTAGAATTCACCGCAGCGAAAGGCTTCCATCGTTTGCCATGCCTTGCGCTGCAGTAGCTTGACTCACTCATCTTTCAACTCCTTGGGCGCTTTCCCAGTCCACTCACTGCCCGTGCAATCCTTCCACGTAGAGTTCCCATGTCGGTCCCAGGCGCACGAGTTTCCATTGCCCATCGCGGATCGCGGCACTTTTGGAATATTGAAAAAAAAGCGGGTTCGGGCGGGTAAGCGACTCGCCTTGTAATGCGGGCAGCAGACTCACGCCGTCCGTCGGTTGGATTTTGGCTTCCTTTGACTCGCCGGGAAACTTCGCTCCGGAGACCGCCAACACCGTGGGCATGATGTCCACCAGATGAGCGGACTCGCGGTTCCAACCGGTCTGCGGTTTGACGGCTGCGGGCCAGTGAACGATCAGCGGTGTGCTGATGCCGCCCTCATGGCTGGTGGTTTTCCATTTGCGCAAAGGCGTGTCGCTCACTGTCGCCCAGTTTTGACCATAACTGGGGTAGCTCGCCACGCTACCCATTGGCGCGTTGGGATCAGCATTATCGATCTTCGGGTCGATCGCGCAGGCTCCGTTATCCGACAAAAACAAAATGAGGGTGTTTTCGAGTTTGCCTTGATCTTCCAATTTTTTGATCAGCCGACCGATGTTTTGGTCCAGCCGGTCAACCATCGCGGCATAGATCTCCATGCGCTTCGCTTCCAGCTTTCGCTCGTCGGGCGAGAGGGCT
>RFZT01000403.1 GCA_009920585.1 bacterium | reverse complement strand
CAACAGCAAGCAAAACATGCAGGTCGGCTCCGGACAGATTCTTGCTCTTCTCCACAGGGACATGGCCAAAGCCATTCTCCAAAATGCCAATGGCAAACCTGTTACTGTCCTGAGCAGTCCAAATAGCTCATGCTTGTTGTCCACATTCGGTGGATTTCAAACCATTGGCACATTGTATTGGGAAAATGTGGAAGGCCTTGACGCTGCAGCACACATTCTGAACGCCCAATCAGACGAGGAAGCTCTCGCGATGATCAAACAACGCGGGATCACTCATGTCTCCTTGATGTCCTGGGAAAACTTTATTGGCCCTTACTTTCAGATTATTTATCCCAATCCCATTCCTGGCAAGTCCTTGGAGAATTCCTTTGGGCAAAAGGCACTTTTTAAGAAAAGCATCCCCCAGTGGGCTCGCCCGATTCCCTACCCTAAAAACTTTATGAGCAACGCGCTCAATCAGGACATTCTTCTTTTGGAAATTGTACCTGACCAGTCACGAGACGAGGCCGAGTTTCACCTTGCCCGCTTTGCCAGGATCTCCGAAGGCAACCCAGTTGCTGCCGAAATTCTTCTCAAAGGCATTCTCGATCGCTCGCCTGGCAGCAACATTGTGAGACTCGAACTTTCCGCCATTTACATGGATCAGAAGCGCTTCGATGAAGCCAAGGATCAGATCCTTCTGGCTATGAAAGACACCCCTCCCCAAGATCGCCAACAAATCGCACAAGGGGGCGCCCAACTTCTTCGGAAATGCGGAGCCAACGCGCAGGCTGACGAAATTCTCAAAGCAGCAGAATCGCGCTGAGCTTGTGCAATGCATTCCAGCGTTTTTGGAATGCTGTCATCTAGTTTTTTTACTCAAAGTTACACCATTTGCCTCAACAGTTCTGACACCATGGGAGGCTAGCAAGTAGTGACTGGATAAAGCCGTTGACTCAAAAATGATGTCATCAGCATTCGAAGGGTTTTTCCGATCAGTGGAATGATGGCTTTTCTGAAAAGTTATTTGACAGAATAGCATTTATCTTGTCAAATATCTAACCAGAAATGACCGATTACGATCATCTGCTTGAGTTGCATGAGCTCGCCGTTCGAGAGGCCCTCCGAATGCACGAACACCGCCCCTTGTTCGAAGTTTTGCGTCGCGAAGAGGGGCGGCATTTGACTGGAATTGTCGGCCCGCGCGGTGCAGGCAAGACCGTTCTTCTGAAGCAACTTGCCGCTTCCGAGAAGGATTCCCTTTATATTTCGGTTGATGCACTTGAAGAAGGGGCCGATCTTTTCGAGACCATCAAGAATTTTTCTGAACGCTACCGCTTCCATCGCTTCCTTTTGGATGAGGTTCACTTCCTTCGCGGGGCGATGGGCGATCTCAAGAAAATTCATGATTTTCTTCCGGATGTCCGCATTGTTTTTACGGGATCTGTCGCATTGGCTATTCATGACTCGATGCACGATTTGGCCCGCCGGGTTAGAATTTACCCGCTGGAATACTTTTCCTTTCGGGAATTCCTCGCCATTCGCCACAGAGAAAATCTCGAAAAGATTTCGCTCGAAGACCTGCTGACGGGCAATGTCTCCACCGATTATCTCAGAGTTTCGAGGCATTTTTCAAGCTACCTCTCCAGTGGTCTGCTCCCTTTTTCGCTTGAGGAACCCGATCCCTTGCCACTCCTACGAGGCACAATCTCGAAAATCATCGCACGGGATATTCCAACCACACGCAGACTGCGGATCGATGAACTCCCGATTCTGGAAAAGTTTATTGCATTTATCGCCAAATCGCAAGTCGATGGCATCAACTACACCTCGCTATCCAAAAATCTCGGGATCACGAAATACAAAGCCGAGCAATACAGCGAAGCCTTCGAGCAAGCATTTCTCCTGCAACGCATTTTTCCTGCTGGGACCAATGTGCTGCGCGAACCGAAAATTCTCTTGATGCCACCGCTCCGCCTTCTTCATAGACCTTTGGATGAGGCTATTGGTGGATTGAGGGAGGACTTCTT
>RFZT01000402.1 GCA_009920585.1 bacterium | reverse complement strand
GGTTGCTGGCCGATCACCAAGCCGGTGCAAAGCGATGCGGCGAATATCGAGCAAATCATCTCCGAGCTTCTGGTCACAAAAACCAGCGAGCGGGCCGGTCGCGCTCAGGATCACCACGAGCGGAATGCGATGCAAAAACTCCGCGCCAAGGGGTTCATGTAAGATCGAGTATCTACAGGGGTGAGGGAGTTCGTTTTTTGAATAACCCCACGTCGCCACTTCTCAAAAAACACGTTTTGACCAATAATATTTCTCTTTAAAAAATGAGTGCCGCTATCACAAACTCACATGTTCCGAATCTGGAGCCCAAGTTAAAAATCGTCATTGTCGGTCATGTGGATCATGGAAAATCCACGCTGATCGGCCGCCTCTTTCATGACACAAATTCCCTGCCTGAAGGGAAAGTCGAGCAGATCCGCAAGGCCAGTGAGGCTGAAGGAATGGACTTCGAGTTTGCATTTCTTCTCGATGCCTTGCTGGAGGAACAGGAGCAAAATATCACCATCGACACAACGCAGCTTCCTTTCCGTACGGACCTGCGTGAATACGTGATCATCGACGCTCCAGGGCACAAAGAATTCTTAAAAAACATGATCACCGGTGCATCCAGCGCCGATGCAGCAATCTTGCTTATTGATGCACATGAAGGAGTGCAGGAGCAGTCCAAGCGCCATGCGTATTTGCTCTCGCTACTTGGAATCAAGCAGGTCGTGGTTGCGGTCAACAAAATGGATCTCGTCGGATTTAAGCAAGAGGTCTTTGATGCTGTCCGCGCCGAGTACACCGTCTTCCTCGAAAAGCTCGGGGTCGTTCCACAGCACTTTCTGCCGATTTCCGCCAAGCACGGACATAATATCACAAAGGCCAGCACGGATATGCCGTGGTTCAAAGGGCCAGCTATTTTGCAGGCCCTTGATCAATTTGCTACGCCGGTGACTCCTGAGGGCCTTCCATTGCGTTTGGTTTTGCAAGATGTTTACCGCTTCGATGAGCGTCGCATTTTGGCTGGACGCATTGAGGCTGGTCGTCTCAGCGTCGGTGAGGAGTTGACCTTCTGGCCAGACCGCAAGCGCAGTCGCATCAAGAGTATTGAAAATTGGGGAACGGGTACTTCCAAGACGAGTGCTTTGGTTGGCGAGTCTGTTGCGATTACTCTCGAGGAACAGATCTTTGTTGAGAGAGGACAGATCGGGAGTCATGCGGGAGTGGGGCCCGCTGAAGGGCGCGAGATCCATGCCAGCCTTTTCTGGCTTAGCAACGATCCGCTTCCAGTCAATGTCCCGTTCATGCTTAAGCTTGGCACCCAGACAGTCGAAGCTCGCGTGGTCGAGATTCAGCGTGTGCTTGATTCTTCCACGCTTGAGCCCATCACTGGCACTCGCCACGAGCTTCTCAAAAACGAGGTTGCTGACGTTCGCATTCGTGCTCGCAAGCCTATTGCCTTTGATCGTTGCGATCGTATCAGTGACACGGGACGTTTTGTCATCGTATGGGGTAAGCGCATCGGCGGTGGCGGCATTGTTCGTGAAGCTGATTACGACTCTGGCAGACCCGGTGTAGCGAGCGACAACATCACCTGGACACTCAGTCCCGTCTCCCGCGAAGACCGCAGCGAGTTGCTCGGTCATCGTGGAGCTGTTTTGTGGCTCACAGGCTTGTCCGGTTCTGGAAAATCCACCCTTGCGACAGCACTCGAATACCAACTTCACCGCCGTGGATTGGCCACATTCATTTTGGATGGGGACAATCTGCGTCATGGTCTGTGCTCGAATCTCAAGTTCTCTCCCGAAGACCGTTCGGAAAACATCCGTCGAGCGGGTGAAACAGCCAAGCTTATGGCCGAAGCCGGCATGGTCGTGATTTGCTCCCTCATTTCGCCCTACCAGAGCGATCGGGCGCGTGTCCGTGAGATCTGCCATCGCGATGGCATCCCGTTTGCCGAGGTTTTCATCAATGCGCCATTGCAGGTTTGCGAGTCACGCGATCCAAGAGGTCTTTACAAAAAGGCC
>RFZT01000401.1 GCA_009920585.1 bacterium | reverse complement strand
CCATCGTCGTCATGACAATCGGACGAAGGCGAGTGAGGGCGGCACTGCGAACGGCATCGATTTTTTTGAGGCCCTGTCTTTGGAGTTGATTCGCAAACTCGACGATGAGGATTCCGTTTTTAGCAATAAGGCCGATGAGCGTTACGAGGCCGATCTGGGAGTAAATGTTGAGTGTCGTCGTCCATCCGTTTGTCCAAAACGGCATATCGGGTGCGGGCATCTTGAGGAAGGTGAAAAGAAGCGCGCCGAACATCGCCATTGGTACCGAGCCAAGAAGAATGATGAAGGGGTCGCGGAAGCTGTTAAACTGAGCCGCCAGCACGAGAAAGATGATCATCACTGCAAGACCAAAGGTGATGAGGAATTTGGAGGAGCCCTCTTGGCGGAGTTGGCGGGATTCGCCGGTGTAGTCGAGCGAGTATCCGGTTGGCAGAATCTTTGCGGCCTCCGCTTCCATAAATTTCAAAGCTTCATCCAATGGGCGGATCGCGACGCCGCTGATCTTAACGGAGTTCATCTGTTGGAAGCGAGGGAGGGAGCGAGGTTCTGTGGTGTTGCGAAGTGTAGCCACGGTGCTGAGCGGAATGAGTTTTCCGCCCAGTCCACGGATCTGAAGATCGAGGATCTGGTCTTGGTTGAGGCGATTGGCGCGGCTGATCTGGGGAATTACTTTATAGCTGCGGCCGTCGATGTTGAAGCGGTTTACGAAGTTCCCACCGACGCCGGCGGCAATATCCGCGCCGACTTCGGCGAGATTCAGTCCGAGCGAGGCCACTTTGTCGCGATCAATGGTGAACTCGGTTTGAGGTTGGTCGTATTTCAAGCTAATGATCGGAGGGAACGCAAAAAATCCGCTCTTGGCCGCTTTGTCCTGCAGGATATTCGCAAATTCCAAAATCTTTTCTGCTGGGGCAGTCGAGGTGATAACGATCTCAACAGGAAAATCTCCTCCACCGGGAAGGGCGGGGGGCATAACCGCAAAGAGACCAAGGCCAGGAATGGCGTTGAGTTGCGCTTGCACGCCCGGAAGGACCTGAAAGGCAGTCCGCTTTCTCTCACTCCATGGCACTAAGCCCATGCCTGCCATGCCGCCTTGGGGATTGGTCAATTGGAAGGTGAAGCCTGTCTCTGGCTGACTCTGAAAAACCTCAGTGACTTGTTTAGAAAAGAGGGACATCTGGTCGATGCTGGCATTTGGATCATTGTTGCTCGAAGGTCACCCCATACGAATTGCCGGACAAGATGTCGGACGCGGAACCTTCTCCAATCGCCATGCGGTGATCCGTGATCACGAAGATGGCAGCGAATGGATTCCACTGCGTGGACTCATCACTGATGACAATCAATTCTTCGTCGTAGATTCATTGCTTTCTGAATATGCAGCGATGGGATTTGAGTATGGCTATTCAGTTGAGCGAGATAACGCTCTAGTACTCTGGGAAGGACAATTCGGAGACTTCGCCAACGGCGCACAGACCATCATCGATGAATTCATCTCATCATCACTGCAAAAATGGGGTGAGCGATCCTCCGTGGTGCTTCTTCTTCCGCATGGTTACGAAGGACAAGGACCTGATCACTCTTCCGGTCGAATCGAACGATTCCTAACGTTAAGTGCTGAGAACAATATGACCGTTGCCCAACCGACATCGGCGGCGTCGTACTTTCACTTGTTGCGTTGGCACACAAAGAATCCAGCGCGACGACCACTAATTGTCTTTGAACCAAAGTCGATGCTCCGTTTGAAGGCAGCTGCTTCAAAACTCAGCGACTTCACGACCGGAACATTCCAGCCATTGATAGGCGATGAAAGCATCACAAATGCCCAGCGTGTCATTATGTGTAGCGGAAAGATCTATTGGGAACTTGTTGCAGAACGTGCAAAACTTTCGGATAACTCGACAGCAATCATTCGAGTCGAACAGCTTTATCCGCTACCCGTTATCGATATCGTCGCTGAGATTGGTAAACATCCGAGCGCAGAATTGCTCTGGGTACAAGATGAACCT
>RFZT01000041.1 GCA_009920585.1 bacterium | reverse complement strand
GGTGTAGCCGCAAAGATTTGAAAAAGCAGGATTGATGGCGATGATTCCCCCTTTTTCATCAGTAAAAACGCGAGCGGGCTCAGCATCTATCCGCATTAATACTTTTGAAAGCGTTTCTGATTCTCCGAGGAAGGGAGTGAGGGATAGATTTGTAGGATCGGTCATCAAACTAAGAGGTTGTAATTGGAATTACGTTCAGAGGACCCGCATGGATGCGTTTAATCTGCTACGGCTTTTCGTAAAACTTGAGAATGCTCGCGACAAGGCCAGGGATATCGTGCACAGGAGCCTCCACATCGACGGGCATTTTGAGGCTCTGCATCGTTTTGGATGTGACTGGGCCTATGCTAGCGAAGCGAACGCTCTCGTGAGCAGGTAGTCCAAGCGCATGGAAGTTTTCGGCTGTGGAGGAACTGGTGAAAGTGACCATGTCGGCCCCCTCGGTGCGGTAGCGCTCGATTCCTCCACTGGAATCTTCCGTTTCGGGAACAGTACGGTAGGCGACAGTCTCGTCTACGATGGCTCCGAGCTTTTCGAGCTCAACGGGTAGAACGTCACGTGCACCCTCGGCGCGCGCGAGGAGGACCTTTACATTTTCGAGGCTGGCTTCCTTTTGAAGAGCCTTGAGGATTTCTTCGGCTACGTATTTTTCTGGCTGAACGTCGACAGCAAATCGATAGGATCGCACGCGTTCCGCTGTGGCTGGGCCGATAGCGGCAATGCGTGCGGCACCTAAACTGCGCGCGTCTTTGTAAAGATCGTAAAAAGCTCCAAAGAACGCATCAACGCCATTGGGGCTTGTAAAAATAATCCACTCGTAGATGTGGCTGTAAGCAACGATTTCGTAGAATTCGCGTTTGTTCGGAGCGGGTTCAATCCGAATGGTCGGCATTTCAAAAGCGTCCGCTCCGAGTTCCCGTAAGCGTTGAACGAGATCTCCCGCTTGCTGGCGGGTGCGGGTTACGGCGATGCGTTTTCCAAAGAGGGGCTTGGACTCAAACCAGTTTAATTTGTCTCTCAGCCCGACCACGTCACCGAATACAGCCACGGCGGGGGCTTTAAATGCAGCAGCTTCGGCTTTCACTGCAATATCGCTCACAGTGCCAGTGATGGTCTCTTGCCGGCCGGTTGTAGCCCAACGGACGAGTGCAACTGGTGTGGTGGCATCCATCCCAGCGGTCATCATCCCTTGTGTTATGAACGAGAGGCGTTCGATGCCCATGAGCATGATTTTTGTGCCAGGAGCGGATGCGATGGCCTTGTAGTCGAGGGAGGTCTCGGATTTGGTCGGGTCTTCATGGCCGGTGAAGATGGTGAGCATCGTATTGTGTGCTCGGTGCGTGACAGGAATACCGGCGTAGGCAGGGCCTCCAATAGCTGAAGTTACACCGGGAACCACCTCGAAGCGGCAACCCGCTTGGACAAGGGCTTCCGCTTCCTCGCCTCCACGTCCAAACAAAAATGGATCACCGCCCTTGAGCCGCGTCACCGTTTTACCAGCGCGGGTTTTCTGAACGATCAGATCGTTGATTTCATCCTGCTTGAGGGTGTGGGCACCGGCTTTTTTTCCAGCGTAAATTTTTTCGACGCCTTCGCGGGCCCATTTCAGGATTTCCGGATTGCAAAGGTAATCGTAGATGAGGACATCAGCGCGCTCGATGCATTCGCGAGCCTTCAGGGTGAGCAAAAGGGGATCGCCGGGGCCGGCTCCAACGAGAAAACAAATTCCATGTGACATTTCCGCAATCTTTGCAGGATGAGGCTCCTGAATAAATCATTTTGATTGGCTGGATAATTTTAAAAAGAAAAGGCATGATGTACGCCATGCTAGAAGCCATCGAAAAACTCCTCGCCCTCCAGGATAAAGATCAGCGACTTCGTTCGCTGCGTCAGGAGTTGCAGACCATACCGGCGGATATCGCCACTAAGGAAAAACTTATCGCTGATTCTGCCTCGAGGCTCGAGCAGGCCAGAACTAGGGCGAAGGTCATCGAGGTCGAAAAGAAAACCCTCCAAGTCGAGGCCAGTTCAAAGCGTGAGCAGATCGCTCGCTACAAGACGCAGCAAATGCAGACCCGTAAAAATGAGGAGTTCACGGCTCTAGCCCACGAAATCGCGGGTGCTGAAAAAGTGGTTTCCGGGATTGAGGACAAAGAACTCGCTCTGATGGAAGAGGCAGAAAATCTCCGACCACAGATCGCTGACGCTGAGAAAATCTATGCTGAGGAGAAGGCCCGCTATGATGGCCAAATCGCCATACTCAGAGAAAAATCGACTAATCTCAAAACTCGCATTGCCGATCTGGAACAGCTCCGGCCTGCTGCGATTGAGGGAATAGATGAGGATTTACTCGAGCGATACGAACGCTTGTTCCATAATAAGAATGCTCAGGCTGTCGTGGCTCTGGAACACGAGGTTTGCATGGGATGCCATATGAAGGTGACCTCGCAGACAGGCTTGGCGCTCCGGGCCGATAAGACCATTGTCTCCTGCCCTCAGTGTGGTCGACTTTTGCATCTTCCCGCCTAAGACACTCACCCACGCAGTTTCGAAAGCGTGTGGGGATTATTTTAGCTCGATCATCTTTCCGCCACTGCGTTGGGAGATGTTCTTCATTTCCCGCGAGTCCCCATCCTTGGCTTCGAAGGCGATGAAGTTCACTTTGCAGTCGCCAGATTTGCAAAGATTCTCAGTGAATATTTTCTTCACGTCTTTCCAAGGGATCGTTCCCGCTCTACCGCCGGCTTTCCACTGAAAGCTCCCATCGGAAATGATGAAAATGACATCCGGCTTCATTTCAGCGGCGACGTCAAGAACGCCGATAAAACCTTGAGCATTGGATGTGACCTTGGACGATTCCGACATGCTCCCTTTTGTCACCCACTCGGATTGCACCCAATTCACTGCCGCTGCGCGGTTGTTGTCCGTAGCTGGGAGGAGTTCTTTACTAAAAGGTTTGTAGTTTTGGGTGAACTGGATGATTCCGAACTTCGAGGTGATGGGGAGTTTTCCTATGAGGTTGATTGTTTCCTGCTGGATTTTTTCGAGCGGGACACCTGCTTTGGCCGCCTTATGGGTCACACTCAAAGAAACGTCAAAAAGAAGGAGGATCCGTTGTCCGCTCGATTGAATTCCCAAAAAGCTCATCCCCTTGTCACCAAAGCCTCCCGCACCCGCGCTGGCAGCTCCGGAACCAGTTCCCATCGCTCCGATATTTGAGAGGGATGCGATTTGATCGCCGATGAACTGGGAGGGATCTAGCGGCAGCATCTGGTCTAATGGGAGGTTGGGGACATCCGGTAAAGAAAAGGCGGTGGGGCGGGAGCTTTGCATTTTGTCGCTAAAGGTGGGTTTAGGAGCTATGGCATCGAGTGCCGCCATATTCATTTTTGCCTCCCGTTTCTTGGCTGGGATTCGGACGTCTTTCGTGGTCTTGAATTCCGCCGGTGCCTCAGCGAAATAGCGCGCGACGACAATGATTCCAGCAACGATGCCCGCTGCCACATGGATTCCAATACTGATTAATATGATTGTGATGACCAATCGACGGCGGCTTGAGCCCCCGCTTGAAATGATTCGTGATGGTGAGAGCGTCATTCTTCCTCTCCTGTGGCTCCGGCGAAGGTCACCCCTTGAATTCCCGCAAGGGCGCAGGCATTTAAGACATCGACGACCCGCTGGTGAACAGCGTTGTCGCCGACATCGAGCGTGATGAGGGCCTCGGTTTTATTTGCGACAGCGGACTCTTTGAAACGTTTCAGGGTGGAGAGCAATGCGGGAAGATCGTGGCTTTCGATTTGGTCGAGAGGGAGATCGTTGAGGAGGATTTGGCCGTTGTCCTGAATGATGAGTCTTTGCTCGTCCGGAATTTCCAGAGTTTGTTCCTGTGGGATCGTTCCAGGTAGTGTCATGGTCATATCCGACTCTTGTTTAACGGGCTTCGAAGTCAGGATGTAAAAAAAGAGAAGCAGGAAGCAAACATCGATCATGGGTGCGATCTGCAATTCGATCTGGGGGTGTTCGAGGCGTTTCATTTTTGAATGACTCCGAAAATCACCTCGATGGCACCAGCCTCGCTGGCAATGGCCATCACTTCCTTGATCTTTTTACCCGGAGTGCCCGCATCCGCGCGGATCGAAAGTTTAAGTGGGGGAAAATCTTTAAAGCGCTGCTTGAGGTGCGCTGTGAGTTCTTTCGGAGTTACGGCTCGGCTTCCGCTGAAGAGTTGGCCTTTGGCATCAATATTGACGACATCCCTTGAGCCTTCATCAGTCGGAATCTTGCCCGTTTTGGCTAGCGGGATTTTGATATCCATAAGCTTGTCGGATTTGGTGATTTTTCCAGCCAGCATGAAGAAAAATAACAACAACAACGTCACATCGACCATGGGTGCGATCTGGAGACCGACCTCGTCGTGCTGAACCCTGCGGATGCGTCTTCGTGTAGCAGACATGGGCTCCTTCAGTGGACGGTGGGCGGGTGACTGTGGGCCTCGCCAGTGAACAGGTCGAGGATATGGGAGAGGGTTTTGTGGAGATCGGCCATATTTGAGGTCAGCAATCCACGGAAAAAGAAATAGAGAAACATCGAGGGGATCGCCAACAGCAGTCCACCGCCTGTAGCGATGAGGGCCTCTCCGATTCCCTTAGCTAGATCGGTGGCCTCTGCCTTGCCGGCAGTGAGAGCGCTAAAGCTCGTGATCATTCCAGCGACGGTTCCGAGTAGTCCGATCATCGGTGCCAGAACGGCGAAGGTGTTCATGTAGTTCACCACCACCATCATCTTTGTCTCGTCTCGAAAGCAGTCGTCAGCAATCGAGTTTTCCATCGACGTCTTATTATACATATCCCTTTCGAAATTCGCCTTCATGAGCGCCCCAGAAAGAATAGTCGTGAGGAGGCAGGGATTGGCTGCGCAATAATCATAGGCCGATTGAAGGTCACGTTGACCCATCAGTCCGTTTAAGTGAGCGACGACAGTCGGAGGCATAAGTTTCGCCTTCCGAAACATCAGGAAACAATAGGCCCCAAGAGCCATCACGGCGACCGAGCATAGCGCAATCAGGTGCATGATTGGCCCCCCCTCCCGGTAGAGGTCGAGGAGGCTTTTGTTGCTGGTGACTTCCACGGCACTTGCTGTGGAAGGGGTGAATAAGAGAACCGTTGCAGCAAGGATGAAAAGCCAAGCGATCGGTCTCGATTTGCTATGCACACGAGTTTCGAATCGTTCCTCGCTGTTGACCTCTTGCGAGCGAATGCCTCGTGAAGACTTAATTTTTGGTGGGTGGGTTTCCATATTTTTTCTTCTTTGTTGATTTCGGGTTGGGGGTTTCATGGGAGTCATTTGGCGTTGCGGTTGGTGAAGCCACGGGGACGGGCGTGCTCGCGGCCATGGCTAAGGCTTCGCGCCCCTCTTTCTCCTTATCCATTGCGGTCTGCTCTGGAGTCAGTTGGGAAAGGAACTCCTTGGCTTTCGATGCGTAAGGGGAATCCGGATAGAGGGTCGTGATGTCGCGGGAGGTTTCCATCGCAAGGGGGATTTCTCCGCTTGCACGATAAATGTCGACCGCGCCCCAAAGTCCGCGTGCGGCGCTGTCGCTTTCGGAGCCCATAAAAAGCGCGGGGTAGAGATACAGTTCGAGGACCTCATTGTAGATCTGATGCCTCTCGGGGATCGCTCGGGAGTCTTCATTCCATCGCGGATTCTCTTTAAGAAATTTCAGAAAATCCTTATGGCGTGCCTGAGCCATGATGAATTTGGCTTCGATGAGGAGACTGGCATTCTCTTTGTTCACGGCGATGTCCTTGGCTTCACTCATGGCCTCTGTCGCTTTTCCTGAAGCGAGCATGGATTGGAGTCGCCCCACTTTGGCTCGTTCCCTATCTGCTAGGTTCCAGGATTTGGCTTCCACTTCTTTAAAAATTCCGAGGGCCTTTTTTGTATTCTGCGAATGGGAAGAGGCCAGTAGCGCTTCTCCGAGTGCACATCCGATGCGCCCAGTTGGTGAATTCGGCAGGGCGAGCCATTGTCCGAATTTTGTCCAAAGTCCATCTAGTTCAGTGATTCGCGATGGGGTGGGGGAGGATAGTAATTCCTCCATTTGCGGTTCGATTAGAAAGTCAATCGCTGCTAAATCGCTCCTTGTTATAGAAATTGTGGCCGTTGCGCCTCCTTGCTCGCCGAGTGGGATCTTGAGTCGGATCTGGTGGTCATCGGCAAAAACGATTTCGCCAGTTCTTTTGGTGCCATTTTTGAGCGCGAGCGTGGCCTGATCGGAAGCGGAAGCGGTTGCGATGAACAGAATGTAAGCGAGGAGTTTCATCCCTTAGGTGACTTTTCGCTGGATTCTTTAGCAGGCAATGGACCTCCGAGTGAAAGCAGGTGTTCGTTAGCGGTCGCTGTTTCTGGAAACTCCGCAAGGTCGGGATTGCTCACGAGTTCTTGGTAGGTTTTGCGTGCACTTGTTGTGTCCTTGATTTTTTCAAAGGCTTCCCCGCTGCGAAGGTAGGCTTTGGCAACCCAGGGTTTCCATCGTCCGTGCATGACATAGACTCGTTGGTAATAGGGGATCGCCATTTCGGGTTTCCCATTTGCGAGATGGATGTCACCGATTGTAACGAGAGCCTCGGCTTTTTCCTGACCTTTGGCCGAGGGGAAGGCCAGCACGGCATCCAGAACGCGGAGGGTTTCGGCATTGTTGCCTCGTTTTTTGAGAAGCTTGGCCTGCTTGAGCATGGTTTCACCAAAAATGGCGGATCCAAGGGATTCCTTTTCGAAGCGCGTAAAGTAATCGAGGGCGGCTTTTTCTTTCCCGTGGCGGAGTTCATCTCCGCTCTTGTCCTGGCCGGATTCTAAAAGTGCATTGGCAAAATCGACCAAAAGAACCGGGCTTGTTTTGGTCACATCAGCGTACTTAGACGCCTCGAGGAGAAGTGCGAGTGATTGCGCGGGGTCCGTTTTCAGCACGCTTTTCGATTGGGCGTAGAGGATTCGCATGAGGAGGGTGTGCTTTTTTGAAGTCTGAGCTTCTGATGCCATGTCTCCCAATCGGGCTTGAAATTGCAGAGTTTCCTCCGGGCTTCGGTAAAGGCGCGCTAAGGCGGGAAACAAATCCTCCACTGACCGGATATCTGGGTCGTTGCCATGTTCGGTTATCGCTTGCCAGTAGATATCGCGCGCCTTGTCGATTTGATCGGACTGACGGTAATACCATCCGAGGTTAGTGATCGCTTCCGCGACGCGCGGGGACATGGAATTTTTGGCAATATACCCCTGCATGAGGTCGCGGTACTTCTCTTTTTCATCCATGGCCTTGAGTCCATCGGCAGTACGGAAAATTCCTTCGTCATAAAGTTTTTTGTCGGTCTCGGGAATGGCGCGGAAGACATCAAAAGCATCGTCCATGAACCCCTCGTTCATTAGTGCGTTTCCTAGCAAGACCCTTGCTTCGCCGTTCTCGGGTTCACCAGGATATTTTTCCAGATAGTCGTGAAGCTCATCGATCGCCGTTCCAAATTTGCCCATTTGTTGATAGCAATAGGCCTTGCGGTAAACGGCGGCGCCACGGTGGATGCCGTTTTTGTGTTTTTCCAAATAGGCATCCATCGCCTGCAGGGTTTTTTCGTATTGTTTGTCGAAGGCCCAACTCATCCCCAACCAGTAGTCGGCGTCATCAACAAATTCGTGGGTTGGAAATTGGTTGCTGAAATCAATAAAAGCCGCCGCGCTTTCTATGTTTTTCTCGGATTGAAGAAGCGCGAACGCTTTCAGAAATCGGGCGCGGGAACCGAAATCGTCCTTGGGGAACCTCGTGGCAAGATGATCAAATATTTCCACTGCCTTTTCGTATTGGAGTGCGGAGCGGCAGGCCTCGCCCTCCATATAAAGAACCTGAGGTAGAAATTTTGAGTTCGGGAAAAGTTTGGCGAAATTCTCAGCCGCCGTAATGGACTTCGGCCAACTCTCAAGAGCATTCCAGCAACGAATGACATTCAGCGAAGCTTGTTCGTTGAGCTCATTGATGGGCAATTCGGAGGCCATATTTTCCATGATGAGAGCGGCTTCGCGGTAGCGTTCCATTCGCAGGTAAGCCATCGCGAGGCGGAACTGGCGTGCGGTGTCGAAGTCCGGTGCTTTTTTGAAACCTTCCATCTCTCGGCGCACGTCCTCGATGAGTCTCGCGGCAAAGGTTTTTGCAGAAGGGTCTGCTAGAGAGTTTAATTCCGCCGCTTTGAGTTTCTGTTCCCAAAGTCCCAAGCGCTCCTCTTGATGCTTGAGAAGGCGTTCGCGCGGCCACACTTTTTGGAGGCATTGAATGGCTTTGCGAAACTCGCCTCGCTCCAGGAAGCGGTCTCCGAGTTTGAAAATGAGCATCTGGAAGGAGATGATCTGAGGGATACTCTCCATGCGGGGGTATTCGGCATTGATCGCTTGAAGCGCAGTTTCATCGTCAGCACATTCTTGGAGGGCGTAGAGTTGATAGATGACAGCCCTTCCTCGGTCTTCCTTTTCCAACTGGGGCATGAGTTTTGCAAAATGATCTGCCGCTTCGCGGTTTTTGCCTTCAATCAACCATGTCGACGCTGCGATTAAGCGCGCCTCTTGCGTGTGAGCGGAAATGGGATTCTGTTTTTTGAACAAAGGGTTTTTGGCCCGACCTTCCTCGGCCATGGTTAGGAATTTTTCCAACGCCTCCCTAGCTGCGGCGGCATCTTTGGTTTGAAAATTCGCCACTCCCTGCCAAAATTGTAGTTCAAAAAGTCGCTCAGGCGGAAGCGGTGGGGTTGCCGCTATAGCCTCCGTGATCGCTGGCACTGCGCGCGGAAAGTCCTTCAATGCCACGTAGCAATACGCAAGCGGATACAAAGAATTTCGCACAGCGGTTTGTGCATCTGCAGAATGTCCGTAATCCTCCCTGAATTTGGAGTAAACGGCGGCGGCTTCGTTGTATTTCTTCTCGTTGAATAAACGCTGAGCCTGTTCAAAGGCCTCGTCTGCCGTGAGTCCGCTCTGGGGGGCTGGAATGTCGTTCTGTGTCTCTCCCAAGGCAATGCCGACAAATGAAACGAGAAAGACCCAGAATAAGGCAGTCTTTATACGGCAATCGCGAGTTGTTTTTATTGACAACATGTTGCAGTCCTGTCGCCTATTTCATTTGATGCTTGAAATAGCAGAAAACAAAGTATTCTGAATTTAATTTACTCTCAAGATAAATTCAGCGGTGTTCTGCTTACGGTGTATTCACGCACGGCGAGGGGGGTGTCGATGCCTTTGACCTCATACATGGCTTCGTCGGCTTGGCGAAGCAACTTGGTGATACTGGTCGAGTTGATGGCTTTGAATCCGTTGAGATCCACAAAAGCGATGGCCACGATCTCCTCATTGGCATTGGCTTTTGGGTGACGAGCTTCAAATACAAATCCAAGTAGGCTCGGTTAGCTAATTTGGTCGAATTCCTCCATGGCCAAGAGCTCGATCTGAATCATCGCGTTGGTCTTTGTTTGGATGAGTTCCACATCCCTATTTGCGAAGGGGTCGAAACGGCCGAGCAAGTCGAGTTTCTCCTCCGTACCGAGTGCCAATATGCCCAAGGGTATTTCTACGGAAAAGCCATGGCACTCGCCGAAGACCTCGCCCTACCCCAGCAAAGCGTCGACAAGCCTCAAGCCGCGCTTCCGATACCAAAAAGCTCAGCGCAAACGGGGGGAGGTCAATGCCTCATTGAAGTCAAAGGCCTCACCCCCGAGCTTGCCGCATGAAAAATACGGTAAGCTACTCCACAAAAAAACGGGCGATATCAATCGCGGCATTGCTGTGCTGCATCACCGCGCTGCTTTTCACATTCGGCTCACTGATGCCCTCAGCTAAGGCGCAAACCCAATCGGCGGTGGCGGGGCCGTCGATCCTCATCCTCTATGATAACGATGCCCCTTACGGTTGGCTTGGCTCCATTTACTCGCTCAAGCTGGAGAACCTGCTCGGACACTTTGATGCGAAGGTGACCCGCAAAGCGCTCGCCGATTACTCCAGCGGAGACCTAGCAGCGAATGATGCTACATTTTATCTCGGGTCGGTCTGGCGATCCCAGCCGATGCCGGGTTCCATGACGGTGGACATGGATGCGAACACAAAGCCGTTCGTGTGGATGGGAGTCAACCTCTGGTGTTACGCCTGGGACATGGCCACCTGTGCGTGGAGGCAGGATTTTAACCAGCGCTATGGGATTCAGGTCGCCTACTACTCGGGCGAAAACCATCCGAAAGTCATCTACAAGGATACCGAACTTCAAAAAGAACTCTTCGATCCGGGCATAACGCGTCTCGTTGTCACCGACCCAAGCAAAGTCGCCGTTCGCGCGAAATGTCTGGATGCGAGCGGCACCGAGTGGCCCTACATTACCCAAAGCGGAAATTTTTGGTTCGTCGCTGATATGCCGATTGTTTCGACCAGCTTTGAGAACCGCTCACTGGCATTCGAGGATCTCCTACACGATATGCTCGGGATTGAGCATAAGGAAAACCACCGCGCCTATTTTCGAATTGAAGATGTCGGGCCGGATTCCGACCTCGCCACTCTTGGTAACATGAGGAAAACCCTCGCCTCCCTCACAGTGCCATTCACCATCGCGATGATTCCCGAATATCGCGACTGGGCGGGAGTTTATAATAATGGCAAAAGCGATGTGATCAGCGTCGCGGCGGGCACCGCATTCACTGCAGAAATGAAGCTCTGGACGCAGGCTGGCGGGCAAATCTTGCAACACGGCACAACCCACCAGATGGATGGTGTGCAAAATCCCTACAGCGGAGTCAGCGCCGAAGACTACGAGTTTTATCGTGTGAAAGCGGACGCCTCCGGATCGCTCACGCTCATTGGGGCTGCTCCTGGCGATTCCGAGAGTTGGGCGCGTGACCGCGTCACACGTGGCAGCAATCTGTTGAAAAACGCGGGCTTCGATCCCGTAGGTTGGCTCACCCCTCATTACCTCGCCTCGGCAGTGGATTACAAAGTATTCGGCAGTCTATTCGCGTTCGCTTGCGACCGTCCGATTTTCTATTTCCCCGATGGCGCAGGCAACATGCAGGCTACGGAATTAAACGCCTCCTGCATTTATCGCGATACCTACGGACTCAAACGCATCCCGGAAACCATCGGCTACATCGACCCGTGGGGTTGGTATGACTTGCAGGCTCCGACTCTTCCAAAGGATCTCATCCAACGTGCCAAGGCGCTCAAAGTCGTCCGCGATGGCTGGGTGGGCTTTTACTTCCACTGGTATATTGATCCCGCCTACCTCGTCGAAACAGTCAACGGCATCAAAGATCTCGGCTTCGAATTCACCCCGCTGAGCGGAAATCTGAACTGAGTTTCAGGGGGCACGATCTGGAGGATTCAAGGTGGCTAATCTGTCGAAGTGAATTTTCTGGCGGATGGGGGGGGATTCGAACCCCCGATACCTTGCGGTATACACGCTTTCCAGGCGAGCGCAATCGACCACTCTGCCACCCATCCCACAAGAAGAAGGTAAATCAGTAAACGATTCGCGCGAGCTTGACAATGCCTGCTTACAAAAAGTCCAAAGATATTTGAAAATTTCAGGTTTGGTTTGAATCGTTATTTAGCGATATTTCAAGTATGGCACAAAAGCAGTCACTCGCGGCATTGGAAAAAATCGCTCGAAGTTTCCGTGCTTTGTCGGAGACGACGAGGTTGATGCTTTTGCAGGAATTGAAGTCGGGACCCAAGTCGGTGAATGAACTGGTTGAGATATGCGGGTTATCACAGGCGAATGTTTCGAAACAACTGGCTGTGCTTCGAGACGAGGGGTTTTTAAATCGGGAACAACGGGGAACGACGGCGATTTACTCGATCGGAGATCCGATGGTGCTGGAGCTATGTAAGCTCATGTGCGACGGGATGAACCGCCGGGCCAAGGAACGCGCGATTCATTTCTCGATCTAGTCGCGCATTCCTCGCGGGCCAATGAGTGCTACTGGGCGTTTTGTGCTTCCACCTCGGGCTGGGCGGGTGGAGTTGGCGGATTTTGACGCGGAGGTTTAGGTGCATCCAGAGATTCCAAAACGGAGGCGAGGGAAGGATCAGCTGTGAGAATAGCGTCGTGCATGGCTTGGCGGAATTCCTTGGCCGCAATTTCACGGCTTTCTGGCGTCGTTGCCGTTTTCAATTTCGCTTCGGCGGCTTGAACAGAGGGGGCTTGCTTGGCTATCGCTCTAGCAGCATCCAGTTTGCTTTTTTCTTCTGGCGGGAGCTTAGCTGCTGGGGAGTCTCCGTCTTTGCGTTTGGCTTCTTTGCCGCCCTTCTCCGCCTTCATGTCATTCCGATTCTTTTTGAATACTTCGGAGATTTTATTAACGGCATCGGTGAGAGCGGGGTCAGATTTGACCATGGATTCGCGGACTGCCGTGCGGAGGGCTTCCGAGGCTTTGTCGGCTTCGGCTTTGAGTTCTTGGATTTTTGGGTCTTCCAAGGCTGCTGTTTTGGCGGCTTTGAAGCGCTCACGAAGATTCTCAGGGATGGCTTCGCGGAATTCTTTTTCATGCCCTTTCCAATAACCTTCTCTGCCGCCGGCTTGGGGCGGTGATTTCTGTCCAGGAGCGGGGCTTTGAGACCATGCAGGCGTGG
>RFZT01000005.1 GCA_009920585.1 bacterium | reverse complement strand
GAGGCTTTTCCGGAGGCGCTCCACGAGGATTTGCTCGCAGCTTTCAGGCAATATCTCGTGGTCGGTGGAATGCCTGAGGCGGTGGCGGTTTTTGCCGAAACCGGCTCTTACCGCGACTGCGCGCGGGTGCAGGAGTCGATCCTGGCAACCTATCAAGATGATTTCCAAAAATACGCCCGGCGGGTGCAGAAGCCCCGGATGGATCGTTTATTTGCCCGTGTGCCGGCGATGCTGGGGCGCAAGTTCAAATTCAGCGAGGTGGACCCCGCCGAGCGCTCGAAGAATCTCGGCGAGGCCTTGCATTTATTGTGTTTGGCGAGGGTGTTTCACAAGGTGCGGCGTTGCCATGGAAATGGAGTGCCTCTCGCCGCTGAGGCCGATGACCGCAACTTCAAGGTGTTCTTCCTCGATGTAGGCCTGGCCTGCAGGGCTCTGGGTCTGCAAATCGACAGCCTCGAAAAACTGGATGAACTCTTCTTGGTCAACCGAGGCGCGCTTTGCGAGCAGGCGATCGCCCAAAATCTGCTCCATGCTGGGGATCCTTGGACAAAACCCGAGGCGTTCTACTGGACGCGCGAGAGCCCGAATTCCACGGCGGAGGTGGATTTTTTGGTGCAACTCGGAAGTGGGATTCTGCCCGTGGAGGTGAAGTCAGGCAAAACCGGACGCCTCAAATCGCTCCAACTCTTCCTTAGCGAAAAAAACTCACCCGCAGCGCTGAGATTCAATACCGACAAGCCCTCGGTGGCTCTCATCGAAGGCGCGGGAACAACATCCCAGCTCGTTTCAATGCCGCTTCCTTTCGTTGGCCAATTTCATAGACTCGTGGAATCCGCCCTCAGCAAGACACCGTCCCAAGACAAATCAACCCCATGAAAAATCTGATATTCTTTTTTTGCGCGATGGTATTCCTCGCTGCTCAAGCCCAGGCCTTGCAAGTCGAAGCCGAGGGGCGAGCGCCAGGGGATCAAAAGACCGCGCGTGAACAGGCGCTTGCCGATGCGTTGCGCGAGGCTGTACGAAAAGGAACAGGAGTCAATGTGCTCGCATCGACTGGGGTGGCGAACTTCGCTTTGGATTTTGACCGCATCATGAGTTCGGCATTTGGACATGTGAAAAACTATGAAGTTCTTAGCTCGGGACTTGGAGGGGATCAGTTTTACCGAGTCAAAGTAAGAGCAGATGTGGAGAAGGGATCGCCGGATGCCACAAATGCGCTGGCACTCCGCGAACTCATGATACGGAAGGGTGCGCCCCGTGTAGCGATTCGAATCCGTGAGAGGTTGCCTGAATCGGATGGCAATGCCTCTTTGCAGCATGTGCTGGAGGAATCAGCGCGGGATTTGCAGTTCTTCGTAGTCGATCCAAGCAGTGCTGCGGATTTTATCATCGAAGGCGATATATCGATGAAGTACCTCGGCCGCGAAACCCTGAATGGCAGTCCACCGCAACATGCATTCGCCGCAATGGGCGCGCTCCGTGCGGTGCGCTGTGATACAGGAGAAATCATGGCAGTCGATAATCTCACGGGCAAAGATCCGGTAGGCGGCTCGGCTTTCGCAAAGGAAGCCTCTGTGCGAGAAGCCCTCGACAAAGTCGCTCGTCCCAAAGGTAACCCGGAGTCGATACCAACTATACTGAGCAAAATCCTCGCCCGTTGGGTCACTGAGACTGACCTCGGGGCGATGAAGCGCTTGGAGTTTACTGGAATCAGTTCGGAGGATTTTCAAGGAATCAAAGCCGCTCTTTCAGGCACCGACAAGGTCAGTGCGGTGTGGCCACGCGAGTTCGATTCACAAGGGATCAGTGTGCTTGATGTCGAAACCCGACTCGATAACATCGCTCTCGGTCAGGAGGTCGCTACGGCTACAGCGAGTCGTGCGAAAATAGATCGCTCCACCGAAAACCTCATTTCATTCAAGGTCACCTCTACAAATAGATGATGCCAATCGTGAGAACAACTACTCGAAAAATGAGATCGAGAAGTCCTCAGTTGTCCGCGAACTCCCCAAGACCGATTTCTTCGAAAAAATCGGAATAAGTGCAAAGTTGAGTTTCAATTCAGAGAATGCTAGAAAGCTGCTGCCTTCGATGTTGATTGTTACCGATCAATGGAAACGCACTCGTGCTCACCAACCAGAAACCAGCACCAAACATGTGCCGAGTTAAACTTGAAACGACTTCTCATTAACTAAAAATGAAAACAAAAATAATACTAATGACAGTTGTTGCATTTGCGATCTGCGGAGCGGCCTTTGCTCAAAGCTCGGCACAAAAATACCAGCAAGCCGATGCGGAACTCAATCGCGTTTACAAAGAGCTTCGCGCGTTGCTTGCCCCAGCGAATCAAAAGAAACTCAAGGACTGGCAAATGAAGTGGGTCCAAAAAAACGAAAAGATGACGAAAAAGGCGAGCGATCCAACCGATAAAGCGAGTCTCTTGCTAGAGCCCACCCAAACCCGCCTTGCGGAGTTGGAGGAATTGCTGGCCGAAATCAAAATGGACGCTGAACATGATCTCGATTTTGAAGGAAATGACCAAGGTCACCATTTCAGCGCGAATGGATTGAATGATCTTCTCACGAGAGATTTTCCAGAGGAATCCCTTCGACTCACGCTAGGAATAACGCTTCCTCCGGGGATTTCATACACTGGGCGAGCCATTAGAGATATGTGGCCCGAGTTGCGTTATCGCTCCACGGAGGGAAACAAAAAGTTGCATGTGCACACATTTTCCGAACCTGAAGAAGGCAATGCTATCGAGGGACATCATGCCTGGCACAATGGGTATCACATCTCGGCAGATGCCTCTGTTGCCATAGTTGAGGCGATGGATGATGCTGCATTTTATTCCGATGGGGTTGAAGGGCAGACTTGCTACTATGTTTACCAGCTGCCGGCTTTAGCGGATGTGCCACGAAATGTGACCCATGGCACGGCCCCGAAGGAGATCCTTCTTAGGCCCTTCAAATCCCTCACCAAGGCTCAGCTCGCCGAGGCTTATCCCGATGCTGCAGCGCCCAAAGCGGAAAATACGAGGGCTGTGGAATCTCAAGAAAAGTCATCCGATGCCGAGCCGAAACCAACCGAGGTGCCAGATGCAAAGGCGATCTCTATTCCCAGAGAATTTATTGGAACTTGGGACAGTCGTCCCATGTCTGAAGAATCTCAAGTGCAAATTACCGAAAAAGAAATGCGATATTATTTGGGTGAGGTTGTTGGTAGATTCGTCAAGATCACCCGTACAACCCCGAACCAGATTGTCTGTGAAATGAAATGCACGGAAATCGAAGAGACTTGGAAAGAGACAGCGACCCTTACTCTCCTCGCAGGTGGCAAGCAGCTAAAATTCAATAATCGCGAGGGACTTCTTTATAGATCCAAGTTAAAATAGATCGCTTTACCGAAAATCTTAATTCCTTAACCTCCACAAATAGATGATGCCAATCGTGAGAAATACTACTCGAAAAATGCGTGTGACGGGTTTCTTCGTATCGCTTGCTTTGCTCCTCGCACTCAGTGCCTGTGCGCCTCAGCGAGAGTTTGTGCAGTTTTCTGATGCGGGCACCTTTCATCCAGGTCCTGGGCAGGGTGGGGGAGATAGAGGCGAACCACAGGGGCCACAGGGGGAATATGATTCCTATGAGCTCATTGATCACGGCGCTCCGAATCAAGGAATAGCCCCGATGTATCAAGGAAATCAACAGGGCTATCAACAGGGCTATCAACAGGGCTATCAACAGCAACCTCGCGGGCATGGAGGAGGTGGATACCCTGCCGTGGTCGAAACCTACGACCAATATGGCAACCCCCGAAATGTCATCGTTCCGAACCCTTGGTGAGCGAAAAAAGTAGAAAAATCAAAATCTCAACGAGTGGTCAAATCACGGGGTTGGATGGTCAAAAATGAGCTGCGAGCGGCTTTTAATGCGCCATAAACAACTGTTATTCAGTGCTCTCGGGTTTGACGTTTTCAATCTTTGCGATAGGATTTTCTTGTAACTGCAAACAACTACTATGAAAAAAATAGCCCTCCTCATCACCGCATCCACACTCGCTCTGGGAACCATGGCTCAAGCCGGCTCTTGGGGATTCACCCTGCCGGACGGAGCTGGATTCTACTTTGGCAATAATCAGCCGCAGCAGCGCGAACGGCATTGTGCGCCGTATTACTCATCGCCCGCCTACGTGGCGCCAGCGCCGGTCTATTACACGCGTCCAGTGACCTACTGTCAGCCTCAGACCGTATATATGCAGCCCTACCAACAGATGCAGCCTGCGCCTGTCTACTATTCGCAACCGACAGTGTACTACAGCAACCAACCTGTGAGCTACCGTGAGTCCCGCGGACATTGTGGAAACCATCAGAATGTGATCTATCCAAACCGCTGGTAATTTATGAAAAAATCTGCATTCGCAGCCTTACTTCTCACAGCCATGCCACTACATGCCGACGGCATTATCGCCGTTCTTAAAAACTCCTCGACTGTCGAGCGGCGCGACGCCGCTAACGGCTCGTTCAAAGGTTCCATCTCAGTGAATAATGCAATCGATGTTGGTTGCGATGGCGATACGATTGCGGTGCTGCTCGCAAATGGAAGCGTCTACCGATACAGTGCGGCGAACGGTTCATTCCAGGGTTCAATCGCGATTAGCGGAAAACCAAGCGGGGTGCAGGTGAGCGGCGGAGTGATTGCTGTGACCACCACAAATAGTGTCAATCGCTACAAGGCCAGTTCTGGCGCTTTCATGGGGTCAAGCTCGCTGTAATAAGCGAACGAAAAAAGTGATTCCATTCGTCCCATGAGACTTTTTTTCCTTCCTGCCCTGATTTTGATGGTGGCGTTCTCATTCGCCTATTCGCAGGAAAAGAAAGATCCCATCGAAGTGAGGATGGATGCGGCCATGCGCGACAACCCTTCGACCGCAGGAATGCTCGATGCCATCGCTGTCGCAAAAAGGGAGTGGGATTCACGGATGAATGAAGACTATGCCAAACTCAAAAAGCGGATGCCCGCTGATGAGTGGGTGGCTTTCGTCCAAGCGCAGAAATCGTGGCTGGCCTACCGCGATGTCCAGATCGAATCCCTTAATACGACGTACTCCAAAATGGAGGGAACGATGTGGATTCCTGTTCGGGCTCACGCTGAGATGGATCTCACCAAACAGCGCGCGCAGTTTCTAAAGGAGACGCTCGATCTCTTGTCGGAGCGTTGAATGTCGATTTCAAGATTGTTTTTTTGGGTGAAACTCCCCAGTTTAAACAGTCAAACATTTGTCACTTTTATGAAAAAATATATCCTCCCATTTTTATGTGCTGCGAGCATGGGGCTACTTGTTTCCTGCACCACGATCACCGTAGATGCGCCACAGCCTGCGGAGCTGAGTCTGGGGAGGGGTGCTCGCATTTCCATTGTCCCGGAGGCTGGCTCGGATGCTGGCGAAATGGCCCATGAGTTGTTCCAACTTTTTTCTGGAACGGGATACTACCAACTGGTGGACCGCGCCAATCTGGGTCAGACGATGAACGAAAGAAACTTTCAGCGTATGAGCCAAGTGGAAAATCGCGGGGGTGGAAGGATTAAGGGGGTGGATGCGTTTATTTACCTGCAGGCTGAGGGAATTTCAGGAGCAAGAAGCGATAGAAGTTCCTTCACCTATGACGGCAAAACAATCACCACCTATTCAACCAAAACGACAGCCAACTACATCGCCAACTACCGGGCTGTCATGACTGCTTCATCGCAGATAGCCGGGGGACGCCGTATTGAACTCAGTGATGATCGCACAGCTTACTCGTCGGAGGGCTATCCAGCCGCTCCAGATCCTTATCCGCTCATCCAAGGAATGCGGAACAAAGCGGCTGGGCAGATTTTTCAGAGTCTCCATCCGAGTGTCTTGAAAATCCGTCGCTCGATTGGTGGAACAAAAAGCCAGTCGGCCAAGGAGGCTGTGCGCCTTGCTAATGCAGGGCTCTGGCGCGAGGCCACCGCCGCAGCGGAACGTGGAGTGCAGGAAGTGCCTGCTGATCCGGAGGCCCATTACATCCTCGCGATTGTGTATCAGGGAACAGGACGCTATGCCGATGCGGAGCATGTTTTGAAGCAGCTCATCGCCATGTCGCCTAATGGAAAATATGCCGCTGCTATTAGAGAAAATCAGGCGGTGTGGACGAATGCCAGCCGCTTTCAACGGCAGATGTGATGCAAAGAATCCTTGTAGCGCTCCTATTTGTCGGGTTGTGCGGGCATCTCTGCGCGCGTGAACCTGCACTAGCCGTGATCGCGGAAGATCTGAGTGGCGAGACAGACTCGGGTGGTCTCGAAATGGTGGAATCGCTCGCTGAAGCAGGAGTCATGGAGTCTTCTGGTGTTTCGCTAGTCAGTCGTCGACACCTCGAAAAGATCCTCTCAGAACAGGGGCTCGCCTATAACAACGTGGTGAATGATCGCGCTCGTCTTGGTCGACTCGCTGGGGCCGATATTTTGCTAGTGGTGAGTATCACTAAAAATCGTATCACGCAGTCCCGCGAAAGTGTGTCGGCTTATGGTATGACGGAAAACATCGTCCGCAGCCATAGCGATGCGGCTATCACAGTCAAAGCCCTCGAAGTCGAGAGCGGGCGTATCGTCGCGCAAAGGCAGTTTATAAAAAGAACTGATAACCGCCGAGGATTAGATGCCTGTGCTGCAGAGATGAAATCTTCGCTCACAAAAATTCCATTCGGTAACGTGGCAAAGTCGGAAGCGTTACCCCGCCACAAAGTACTTATCAAACCAACTTCCGGCGGTACTGAAATTCAAGGCTTGGACCTTTTCATTGATGGAAACTTTGTGGGTAACACGCCGATCACGACAGATGTCGAGGAAGGTGTGCGCGAGGTCTCGATCCGCCAAGGGGGAAATTCACTTTGGAGCAATCGGGATACGCTGAGTGAAAACGGATGCAGCTCAGGTTTTGATAAATCGCCTTCTTTTTTCAGTCTTAAGAAAGTTTGCGTGATCTGGTTTTCACCTTGATTACGCGCTTTATCGAGCGCCGATTACTAGATCTGATTGAGGATTGACGGGCTTCTGTTGCCGAAGGATCCTTGGCGGCAGCGGAGGCAAAAAGTTCAACGTGTCGATAAGGCATTACGTCATCAACACCCAAGCGATTGCAAATCTCATGAATAGCCTTATGGGGCTATAGTATTAGATGTGAAATTTCCAGTTAGGCCGATCCATGTGGCTAGTTGGTTTCCGAAAAAGACGAGGGCGATTGTGACAGCGGCAAAGTAGAGGAGGGTTACGGCTCCCCAGAATAGGGAGATGATGATCATGAGGCCGTCGCGTTCAAGCCAACCGATGCAGGCGAAAATGATCATGAGTGCGGGAAAAAAGTTGTTGAGGGGAAGGTACGCTCCAGGAATAGCTAGCAAAAATCCGCCAATGAGAATGAGCCAGCCTACGAAGCGTTCGGCGCGGTCCCCGGTCACGAGGATGGTGTAGCGCTCTTTGGTGAAACGGCGGGTGAATTTGAGTATGCTTCGACAAAAGGCAAGGACCTTCAGCCAGAGGTGCCCGTGTATGAGGAGGCTGCCAGCTTTTTTGGGAAGCGCGGCATTGGTTTTCCCTCGCGCCATCTGCCATCCCATGACCATAAAACTCACGCCACAAATCATCGTCAAAGGGCCTAGTGGGATAGGTTGAATAAACGGAACAGCGAGCAGAAAGGCGACAAAGCAAAAGCCTTCAGATCCGAGATGAGTAAGAGCATCGTTCAAGGTGATTCCATCAGCAGAGGCATGCTTGATGAAATGATCCAATGCATGGTCGATTGTTGGGATGGATTGAGGTTCCTCAGGCATCGTAGGATTGGCTGTGCTGATTCGGTTAAAAACCGACTACGCTTTCGTTGCTGCAACAAAGACGCGAGCGGCGCGTTGGATTTCGCTCGCAATATCGGCGCGGGGTTCGGCGAACTTCGGACGAAACCAAGGAAATAGGCCAATGACATCGTGCAGGACCAATATTTGCCCGTCGCAGTCGGATCCACTGCCGATACCGATGGTGGGGCATTTTAATTCTTTGGTGAGGGCGGAGGCGAGGGGGGGATGAACGAGTTCCAGTACGATGGCACTGACTCCGGCTTGCTCGAGGGCATGGGCATCACGGAGGAGTCGTTCGCTTTCGGCGGAAGATTTTCCCTTGATGTGGTAGCCGCCTTCCTCAATCACACGCTGGGGGAGCATGCCGAGGTGGCCGATCACGGGAATACCATCAGCCAAGATGGCCTCCACCATGGGAAGGCATTCGAGGCCGCCTTCGATTTTAACGGCAACGGCGCCTGCATCTCGAAGAAATCGAGCATTCTCGAGGGCGAGCGATGGGGTCGTGCAGCTGCCGGCCGGAAGATCGCTTGCGACGAAGGTTTTTTGGGCACCACGAGCGACGGCACGTGTATGATGAAGCATGTCCGCCATGGTGACCTTGGTGGTATCGGGGTAGCCGAGTACGACCATTCCCAAGGAATCGCCGACGAGAAGAAGATCGAGACCACAGTCATCAAGAAGTCGCGCGGTTGGATAATCATAGGCCGTGAGGCAGGCGAGACGGCGACCGATGGCTTTGGCATCGCTCAGACTAGTGGCAGTATTTTTCAAGGTGCAGAGAATCTAGAAGTGATGAAGCGGTTTTGGCAAATCCTGTGGAGAAAGTCCCGCCGCTTGAAGGTGGTCGCATTGTTGCCGAATCGAGATGCTTTTCCCTGGGAGAATGCGGTTGGGGCAGGTGTCGAGCAACGGAAACAAAACAAATGGACGCTCGAAAATCCGAGGATGTGGAAGCTCTAGATCGGAAAGGCGGAACGCGAGATTATCGCAGTACAGGAGGTCCAGGTCGATTGTTCGTGGGGAGTGGAAGCCGTGTTCACGTGGGCGTCCGAGGCCGATCTCGATACGTTGAAGTTCTGCCAGAAGATCAAGAGGCGGTAGGCTCGAGGACATCTCGAGCGCCGCATTCAAAAAAAGCGGGGAACCCGGCGGGCAATCCGCTGGTGCGGTCTCATAAATCTGGGAGCAAAGAAAGGGCCCGGAATCCTCGTGGAGGGTCTGGATGCGCTCGCGTGCTGATCGCAGGAGTGCCAAACGGTCATCCAGGTTCGACCCGAGCGCGATGCCGATTCTCATCTCAGCCCGAGCACGTCTTCCATGTCGTAGAGAGCGGGTTTTTGATCGAGTACCCAAGCAGACGCGCGAAGAGCGCCTTTGGCGAAGGTGTCGCGACTGGAGGCTTTGTGAGTGAGTTCCACTCGTTCGCCTACATTGGAGTAAATGACAGTGTGATCACCAACGACATCGCCGCCACGGATCGCGTGCATGCCGATTTCGGTGTTCGTTCTTTGCCCGATAAGCCCTTCGCGTCCGTGGAGGACATCCTTGGCGTAGTCGAGTCCGCGCACCTCGGTGAGGATCTCCGCAAGGCGGCGTGCGGTGCCGCTGGGGGAGTCTTTTTTAAGGCGATGATGCATTTCCACTACTTCAAGGTCGAAGTCGGGGCCGAGGATCTCTGCGGCTTTTCTGGTAAGCCAGAAGAGGGTGTTCACGCCAACGGAAAAGTTCGGAGCAAAGACAATCGGGATGACTTTGGAGATAGCCAAAATGCGTTCGCGATCTTGATCCGAGTGACCTGTCGTTCCGATAACGAGTGGCTTCCCGGCATTCGAGCAAGCCTCAGCGACCAAGACCGTGGCGCTTGCTTCGGTGAAATCAATCACGGCATCGCACTGTGGCAGCAGGCTGGAGAGGTCGTCACCGGCATCGAGTCCTCCAGCGAGGGAGTAGGAATTGTCGGCATGGATGCAAGAGATGAGGGCCTGACCCATACGGCCCTTCGCTCCATTGATGATAACGCGGGTGCTCATAGACCGGATTTTTCTAGTGTTTTTGTAAGGTGCTGGATGCTCGCGGGAGTCATTTCACAAAGGGGCAGGCGGACATCGGGTGTCATTCTTCCCAGTCGGGCGAGAGCAAACTTGACTGGCACCGGATTTGGCTCGATGAAGAGATCTTTGAAAAGAGGATAGTATTTGCGATGGATCGCGAGGGCTTTTGCGGACTCTCCGGCCAGTTGGTGGCGAACCATGGTGGCGACTTCCGCTGGAATTACGTTCGTGGCCACGCTGATGACACCGACGGCGCCCACAGACATGAAGGGAAGGGTGAGCGAGTCGTCGCCGGAAAGGATTTCAAAATCCTCTGGCAGCGCCGCTCGGAGTTGGTTGACCCTTTCCACCGAACCGCCCGCCTCCTTGATGGCGCGGATGTTTGAAAAGTCTTTGGCCAAACGGACAGTCGTCTCTACGCCGATCTCGATCCCGCAACGACCGGGAATGCTGTAGAGAACGAGGGGGATTTTGACGGCCTGCGCGATCGCGGCGAAGTGGCGGTAGAGGCCCTCCTGGCTTGGTTTGTTGTAGTAGGGAGCAACGAGGAGGGCTGCATTTGCGCCGAGTTTTTCGGCAGCCTGAGTGAGGGATACCGCTTCCGAGGTCGAGTTAGAGCCGGTGCCGGCAATCACCTGGCAACGACCTGCTGCGGTCTGAACGGCGACCTCGATGACTTTGAGGTGTTCCTCATGGTCGAGCGTTGGCGATTCGCCTGTCGTGCCGACGGGAATGATGCCTGTGATGCCCGCTGCGATCTGTGCCTCGATGAGGGCTTGAAATGCTGGTGTGTCGAAATGCCCGTCCCGAAATGGGGTGACGAGTGCCGTATGAGTTCCTGCGAATGACATGTGTTGCATCGTTACAAAGAAATAGTCCCCTCGAAAACAAAATCTGCAGGGCCTGTGAGGCGGACTTTCTCAAATCCCCCAGTTTCAGTTTTTTCAAAACTCACGGTCAGGGTGTCGCCGCCACGCACTTTCACACGAACAGGTGAGGGGGCTTTGGTCTCAAGGGCATGGATGAGGGCTGTTGCGCATACCCCCGTACCGCAAGCCAGAGTCTCATCTTCAACCCCGCGCTCGTAAGTTCTAAGAATGAGAGTTCCGTCCTCCATCGTTTGGGCGAAATTGGCATTCGTGCCTTTCGGTGAAAAGGCGTCGTGGTAGCGAAGCGTGGATCCATTGGTCCTAATGTCGATCTCCGCGACATTCTCGACAAAGGCGACGGCGTGAGGCACCCCTGTATTCAGGAAGTGGACGGTCATTTCGCCGTCAGCGAGGCGAAGCGCCTGTCCGGTCCGATGATCCTGAGGAACTCCCATATCAAGTGTCACAGAGTCACCAGAAAGAACCGCAGTGATTGGTCCGGCTTGAGTTTCAAAGCTGAGTGCATGGGGAGGTACGTCCATCAGGCGTGCGGCAAATCGAGCAAAGCAACGGGCCCCATTTCCGCACATCTCCGCTTCGCCTCCATCGCTATTGTAGTAGCGCATGCGAAAATCAGCAGCCCCCTCTGCAGGTTCCACGGCGAGTAGTCCGTCTGCACCGATCCCGCGATGTCTATCGCAGAGGCGCTCTATCGTCTCGCGGTCGAGTGAGAATTCTCCAGAGAGATTGTCAATAACGACGAAGTCATTTCCTGCTCCGTTCATTTTGGTAAATCGAATGTCCATGTGCTTCGGATCCTAACGTGCTGAGTTGTGCGTCTGCAATACCGCCTACATCCCTCGTGTTTTTTGGGATAGAGCCAAAGTAAAAACCGATTCCTCTTTTCTTTTGAAAGAATGGACTAACGCTAATGGGAAAAGGCCCCCAAACTCTGGGAGCGAGCTTGTTTTTCAAGTTGTTTCAGCTCCCTACGATATTCCCAGCAGCGTGCGCTGTCGGGAAAGTCGGTGGGTTTTCCGTAAACGCGGGCCAAGCCATGGCGAACGAGTTCGGTGGCGAGGTTTTTATTTTTCACCAAGACGATAGCGTAGAATCGCTGCTGTTTAGAATCCCCTCGCGCGTCCTCCCATTTTGTCAAAATCTTAAAACCATCAGAGAGGAATTGGCGCGTGAAAGCGTGGGCTTTTTCACCTGCGGCGATGATTTCCTTAGCAGCGATCCCGAAGACGTGAGCTTGCATGGCGTTGCGCTCAGGAATGCGTGTGTCAGTTTCTGGGCAATCCACAAAATAAAGGCGGAAGTGATAATTTTTACCTGCACAGCTGACATGAAAGCTATCCCCGTCACTGTAATCCGACTTCGATAGGATGCAGTGCTCTAGCTCTACCCAATGCGGTGAAGAGTTTTCGGCATGGAGCGGAAGGAATGCAATGAACGTGAGGATGCTGGTAAGAAGCACTCGTAAGGACATCGCTTGGTACCCCAGTTACTTCGATTGCATTTTAAAAACCCCATCCCAGCTCGCTTCGGGTGGATTCGCTTTCAAGGAGAGGGTTCGCTCCAGCATCACTAGAGAGGGAGTGGAGGGCGAATCGGGGTTCTTTTCGGGGCGGTTTGGCTCTAGGTTGGCGGACTCCTGAAAAGCCGCGAGGGCCTCGTCCCATCGTTGCGCGAGGTAATGCACGATCCCCTGTGCGTAGATGTCGAGGCAGCGGTTCGTTTCATCAGTCAAATCTGATCGCAAACAGACAACCTCATACATCTCGGCGGGTTCCTTGCGGCCCTTGACGATGATGTTGTCGAGGAAGCGGAAGACGCAATCATCACCTTCCTTTGCGGCTGAGCGCATGGTTTCGCCAGTGATCATGGTGTAGGCGCCGTAGCTCTTCGATCCGCTCTCGCAGCGGGCGGCTAGGTTCACGGTGTCACCCATCATCGTGTAGCTGAAGCGGCGGCTGGAGCCCATGTTGCCTACAGTCGCGAAGCCGGTATTCATACCGATGCGCATTTGCATTCGAGAAACGATGGGGGGCCACTTGTCTCCCTCGGAAGCCCACTTTTGACGAAGTTCCGCGAGGCGTTTTTGGAGGAGTTGGGTGACGATGCAGGCCTTGAGAGCGTGTTTTTCCAAGGAGACAGGGGCGTTGAAGATGCCAACGATCGCGTCGCCGATGTATTTGTCCACATAGCATCCGTTTTCCATGAGAATATCGGTCATGCCGCTGAGATATTCATTCATGAGGCCTACGAGTTGCTGAGGGGTGAGGATTTCAGAGAAGGCGGAGAATCCCTGAACATCGGAAAAGAAAGCCGTGATCTCGGCATCGATGCCTCCGAGTTTCGGTTCCTCGCCGCTCTCGATCATTTTATCCACGAGATTTGGCGAGAGGTAGGTGCCGAACATGCCTTTGATGCGGCGTTTTTGTTGGTTGAGGCGCGAGAGATCGAGCAAGGCACCGGTAAACGCGCAAGTCAAAGCCGCACCTACGGGTGCCACGAGTGGGACGATGACGTCGTAATGCGAAAAAATCCAATAGGCACCAAAGATGTAGGAAATCACCACTACCGCTCCTGTGATTTTGGAAGCTATCGAATACTGGGCTGGAAGAAGGCTGAAGGAGGAGGCAAGCAAGCCGAGGGCAAAAATAATCGCGACATTCAGCCAGACCGGAGGACGATGGATCGTTCTTCCAGAGAGGATGGTTTTGAGCAGGTTGCCGTGAAGGGAGACTCGGGGCACTGGCCCAGAGCCACTCAGAGGCATGGGGCTCAGATCCTTCAGCAAGGGGTCCACTGGGCCAATGAGGACGACCGCATCGCGGAAGTCTTCAAAAAACTTCTTCGCGGTTATTTTCTGCTCCTCCGTCCCGTCATCAAGGATTTGAGCGTAAGCGATGACATAAAAAATGCTGGCATGGAAGGTATCTGGACCATCCCACGCGCTGAACCAGTTTGGCTCGGCGAGTTGGCCCATGAGGAGCGGAATGCGGGCTGCCAAAGAGCCGTCGGTTTTTCGAATCGAGATCGAGTCGCTACTGATCTCCAAGGCGCTTTCGTCGAGGCCCAGATAAAGAAGGGCCAGTTTGAGCGACATGGGATAATAGGTGTGCTCAACGGGCATATTCGTTTTTGCAAAAAACGGCACAAACCGCACATCATTGCCAATCGTGTCGATGAGGCCGACATGCCCAAAGGGGCCGAGTACCGAGTACGCTGGCAACTCAGGAGGCCCCACTTGTTGATCGGGGCGCTTTTTATCGAAAACAAATGGGAAGGTGGTCTCTGTGCCAAGCGGACGATTCGTAGTACCGTAGGTCGAAGCGAGGACGACATTTTTGTTTTTGTAGATGCATTTTCCGAGTCTCCCGCTGCCAACTTCCATTTCTTCGCGTCCAATATCGGGCAAGCCCGCATTCGAAAAAACGAAATCCATCCCGGCGGCTTTGATCTCGCCGTGTTCGAAAAGGGCATCGAGAGCTAGGGCGAAGTATTCGCGATTCCAGGGGAAATTTCCGATTTTTGAGATCGCGTATGTGTCCACATCGACGTAGCAGACTTTCACCGGAGCTTCGATGGGCCCGCGGACATCGAATCGCGAGTTAATCGTCTTTTCCTCCAGAAATGCGATGGCTCCATCTGGCCCCAGGAATCTTTCTTTTTTCTGGAATCGGTTAAAGGGAATTTGGGAGAGAATAGCCCATAGTCCGCAGACCAAAAAAATCAGACCGAATGTGAGGAGGGGTAGTGTGCGTTGTCTCAAGGGATCACTATGTTAGACTCATTTGTGTAATGCTTGGAGTGCGATGGTCACGTTTATTTAAAAATCGACCTCCGTTTTTATTGCTGGCGCGCCTTCGCAAATGCCTCACCGAGTCGGAGGCTGTTTTTCTCGCGGGTGATGTCGTGTCTAAAATGCGTCATTCCGCTAGAGGTGACCTCCGTGAGGGACGTGCCTGTGTCTTCGAGTCGTGAGATCTCGCCCATGTGGCGGTCTCCGCTCAGGAAAATGACGCCCGACTTCTTGGTCTTCGTAATCAGGGTCAGGAGGCGCTTGCGTGAATCTGGGTAGTCGGCCCACTTGTCATTTCGGTGCTCGGTGGGGAGAATCTGGCTGCCCGAGCAGATGAAGTGAATCTGCGCCGTGCTTTTCTCAAGGGTATCGGTGAGCCATAGCCACTGAGCTTCGCCAAGAATGTCGCCACCGCTTTTCGGTGCCCCGCGAAAACTTCTCACATCGAGCAAAATCACTCGCACCTGGCGGTCAGGCGGTCCAAATGTGCGGGAGGTATAGATTCCTGCTTGTTGCCGCCGTGGGCTCTCGGTTGGTTCATCTAAAAAATCGAGCAAGAGTTTTTGTGATTCTTTTTTCCATGGGTACTCGAATCCGGCATTGTTCCTACCATAATCGTTGTCGTCCCAGATTCCGATCACTGGGCAGACGGCGCGAAGCTTCGTGTAGTCGGGATTGGACTTCTGAGCGTCCCATTTTTTCGCAAGCACGCTCATGTCGTCGGTGTCCCCATACACGTTGTCTCCAAGCCATATCCATAGCTGTGGGCGGAAATTCAGGATAGGGGACCACAGAGGTTGGGGTTCATTATGCTTGTTGCAGGATCCGAAGGCCAGGCGGGTGAGAGCTTCCTGTGCTGTGGTCGCTGGGATCGCAGAAATGACCAGCATACAGGTGACGAACAGTTGGCTTTTAATGAGACGGTGAAATGGCATGAGATGGCACTACCCTAGATGTGAGTCAGGTGCAATCAGACAGGGGTGGGCGTTTTTTTCCAAAAATCGGCTTGCCGCTGGGGAATCTGAAAATACCTTGGTCTCCATGTCAAACACACTTAGCCCCGTGGCATACGATGCCAAGATCGAAGGGAATGTGATCTTCACGCAGGTGGATGCCGCCATCAACTGGATGCGCAGCAATTCACTTTGGCCAATGCCGATGGGGTTGGCCTGCTGTGCGATCGAGCTCATGGCCGCTTCCTCTTCCCGATTTGATATCTCGCGATTTGGTGCCGAGGTGATGCGTTTTTCTCCCCGCCAGGCCGACGTGATGATTGTGGCTGGAACGGTGACTTATAAAATGGCCCTCGCTGTCAAACGCATCTGGGATCAAATGCCCGAGCCGAAATGGTGCATCGCTATGGGTGCCTGTGCCTCCTCCGGTGGCATGTATAGAAGTTATGCGGTGCTGCAAGGCATCGATCACCTCATTCCTGTGGACGTCTACATCTCCGGTTGCCCGCCCCGACCAGAAGCCCTTCTCGATGGCCTTATGAGACTTCAGAAAAAAATCATGGGTGAACACTCTGTTCAGGACCAAAAAAGAGAATTGCTCGAATCCATATGATCGAAACCGTTCAAAAAATCCGCGCCGCCTTTCCGAATGCGGTTCTCAGCGAAACCTTTTTCCGCGACGAGTATTCTCTCACCATTCAGCTTTCCTCACTTCGCGACATCTGCCTCCATGCCCGCGACGTTCTTGGCTTCAATTACCTGATCGACGTATCCAGCGTGGATCATTTCGGTGAGGAACCCCGCTTCGAGATGGTTTACGAGCTTTATTCGATGAGAGACCGGATCCATCTTCGCTTGAAAGCCACCGTGAGTGAAGATGATTGCGAAGCTCCCACGGTTTCCGACATCTGGCCGACGGCCGATTGGCATGAGCGCGAAGTTTATGACATGATGGGGATTCGCTTTGTGAATCATCCCGATCTTCGCCGTATCCTCATGTGGGAGGGGTTTCCTTACCATCCGCTGCGCAAGGATTTCCCTCTTGAGGGCAAGCATAGCGACACTCCAGGTGTCGCATTCAGTCATCCCGCGCCTCTGGCTGGGGGACCATTTGTTACTGTGCCTACCGATGGCACCTCTCAGGTACGCGAACCACGGGCTCGTCACGCTGAAGACTTAACGACGCCTGAAAAAATCATCGCTAAACCTTGATTGCTGAAGATAAGGCCCTATCGGAGTTAGTATCCCGCCTTTCCGAATGCTCACGCGTCGCTCTCGATACAGAGGCTGACAGCCTGCATTGCTACTTTGAGAAGCTCTGTCTCATCCAAGTAAGCGCCGGGGATGAGCATGTGCTTGTGGATCCGTTGGCGGGTGTAGACCTGCAGCCCCTCTACGATGTCGTGTGTTCTCGCAGATTGATTTTCCATGGTGCGGACTACGATCTCAGGCTTCTCCGTCGTGCCGGTCGATTTGAACCGGTGGATCTTTTTGATACGATGATCGCTGCGAGGCTTTCAGGAAAGTCTGCGCTTGGATTAGCAGCATTGGTCGAGGAACGCTTCGGTGTGACTCTATCCAAAGCGTCGCAGAAGGCAAATTGGGCCATTCGCCCACTTCCACCGATCATGGTGGAATACGCCCTCAATGATACCCGCTACCTTTTTGAGATCGCCGATACATTGGAGGCCGAACTTCATCGACTACAACGTTGGGAATGGTTCGTCGAAAGCCGTGATCGCATGATTGCTTCGACCAGAGAGGTCAAGGAACGCGATGAGTCGCTCGTCTGGCGAATCAGCGGATCCTCGGCCCTCTCTCCTCGTGCTCAAGCTGTTTTGCGGGCATTGTGGTTCTGGCGCGATACCGAAGCGAAGGGATGGGATCGCCCTTCTTTTCACGTCATCGGGAATGAGGATCTCCTTCGAGTCGCATCCCAAGTTGCAAATGGGGCCCCTTTTTCGACCCCGCGCATGAATGGTCGGCGCCGCAAAAGTTTTGATGTCATGATTGCGCTCGCTCTTCAAATTCCAGAAGAGGAATGGCCGCAGATTGAAAAAGTTCGTCGCAAACGTGTCTCCAAAGAACAGGTCGATCGTAGCGAGGCCCTCAAAAAAACGCGCGATCGAGTTGCTTCGGAATTGGCCTTAGATCCCTCGATCATAGCTCCTCGTGCCGCATTGGAGGCTACTGCTGCCGATGAAAATGCCCCGGCACTCATGAACTGGCAACGTCGTCTTTTGGAATTGGCCCCTGTTTTAATCTCGTAAAAATCGAGTTGATCGTTATGAGGACGAGAAAAAAGGATATCATCGAACTCGCCTTAGCTGAAGATATCGACAAGGGAGACCTGACGGCAAAATGGTTCACTCAAGAGGGTGCCCAAGCCAGTGCCAAGATTGTTGCGCGGCAGAGTGGTGTGCTGGCCGGTGTGCAGGTCGCGGCAGAGGTTTTCAAGAGAGTGGATGATTCGATTCAGGTTGAAGAGACAAAGTCAGATGGCTTTGTCTTTTCCAAAGGGGACGTTGTTCTCACTGTTCAAGGTTCCGCTGCCTCGATTCTTACTGCCGAACGCACGGCGCTGAACTTCATTCAAAGACTCTCCGGCATCGCCACGATCACTAGCACTTATGTGGAAGCCGTTCGCGGAACCAAGGCCGTGATACTCGATACGCGTAAGACCACGCCGGGGCTGAGGCTTTTGGAAAAAGCCGCTGTAGCTGCCGGTGGCGCAAAAAACCATCGCATGGGTCTCTATGACATGTTCATGGTTAAAGACAACCATCTTGCTGCCGGCCTCCATCTCACCACGCTTCAGGAGATGATCGAACGCGCTCGTCTTGCGAATCCACGGATTCGTGTGGAGTTGGAGGCCGATACCCTAGACCAAGTGCAATCGTTTTTTCATTTGCGCGGAGTGGACGTCATTCTCCTCGATAACATGCCACTCGCCGCCATGCGTATGGCTGTAAAAATGTGTCCCCCTGAAATCCAGTTGGAAGCGAGTGGAAATGTGAACCTCGAAACGGTTCGAGCCATTGCCGAAACGGGTGTTCATTTTATTTCTGTCGGGGCCCTCACTCATTCGGCACCTTCTGTTGATTTTGGACTCGATTTTGTCCCTCAAAAAATTGTTGAGCCAACGTCCGAGCCAACGTCCGAGCCAACGTCCGAGCCAACGCCTGAGCCAACGCCTGAGCCAACGCCTGAGCCAACACCCGAGGCAACACCCGAGGCAACACCCGAGGCAACACCCGAGCTGCCGCAAAGACGTAAGTATGTTCGCAAGACTAAGGCATCTCGGAAGTCATCTTCTCGAGAGTCAGTCGAGTCCCGCGAGCTTGGGGAGAGTACTCCACAAGATCAAAAACCCGTTGGATAATGTGAACCCCAAGTCCCCCTGGGCGGATCTCATCGAGATCGCGGGATGGGAACTTTTGTCTTTCACACGGGATTCCATAATCTCTTAAAACAAACCGCAGACGGTTTTGAAGTCGTCGCATTTCGATTCGAAAAGGCTTGGCTTCACCTTTGTAAGCGTGCCGGATGATATTTGTGCACGCCTCATCGATAGCCAAGACGATCACCTCAGACACGTCATTATCAAAACTTGTCTCCCGCATAAACTTACGCACTTCCTCTCGCATGGATGCAAGGTCTGCGGTCTTGCCCGAAAATATCCATTTTTTATTCACTCGAAACCTCCCACCAAAATAGAAAGATCATCGCGTGCGTCTTCGCCGGCGCGATGCTTCATGGCTGCATTGATGATGCGATTCATGAGTTCGTTTGGATCATTATGTGGCCCCGATGCGACTTGCAGCAATTGGCTTTCAAACATGGGGTCGCTCTCCTTGGCTTGGGATTCGCTGAGCCCGTCGGTGTACAAAACAAATCGGTCGCCGGTTTCGAGGTGCAGGCTTATTTCCTCATATTTGATTCCAGAAGCGATTCCCACGGGCAGACTGGAAGGCGTTTCGATTTCTTTGGCTTCGCCATTGGCGCGCACAAGGATCGGTTGGCAGTGTCCGGCGTTCGCCAAGCGAAGAACTCGCTTGGAGGTTATCAATCGACCGGCGATCGCCGTGATGAACATTCCTCGGATCATGGCGGGTTGGAATTTGGCATTCCACTCGGAGAGCGCGGATGCGGGCCCGTCCGTGGCGGTAAAAATAAAAGGCAAGGCGCTTAGGGAGCGGGTCATGAGCAAGGCTGCGGGTATGCCTTTTCCTGAAACGTCGCCGATCACAAAGTCGATGGCATCTTCACCTTGAGAAAAAACACCGTAAAAATCTCCGCCGACCTCTGTCGCGGGTGAGCTGTGGGCGGTGAATTTGGCTCCGCGCAGGCCTTCCGGAATGGCCTCGGAGAGCAACTCACATTGGATGTCCGCTGCGATGGCGAGATCCCTTTGCACGCGTTCGCGCTCTCGTTGGATATCGAAGCTTCTGAGTTTCTCAATCGCTGTGGCGGTGAGGTCTGCGTAAGCAGAAAATCCCTCCAAATCGAGGGCTTCAAATGCGAGCTTGTCCAGCGGGTTCAGGACCTGCAGAACGCCAATGGTTTTTCCTTCGCTTCTGAGGGGGGCGCAAAGAATCGAGCGGGTGATAAATCCGGTTTTTTTGTCGGCTTCCGCATAAAAACGATCATCCTTATATGCATCCGGAATCAAAAGAGGTTCGTTGCGATCCATCACCCAACCTACAATGCCCTTTCCTTTCGGGACGGTGATGCCTGGTTCATCAAACTCACCGTCCGTGCGGGTGGCGATCGCGAGGCGAAGATCCCCCGTGTCTTCTTCAACAAGGAAAAGCGAAGCCGCATCAGCTTTGATCACACGCTGCGCAACACTCAGGACGGCTCGCAGTAATTTTTTATAGTCTGTGATGGAATTAATGAGACAACTCACTTCCACCAAGCCCTTGTAAATTTCGAGCGACTTCCGCAGGGTTTCATCAACCGTGTCTTGCATCATCTGAAAATATCGGGTGGGGGCTGCGTTTTCATGTGTGTTTTTTGAACCCCCGTTGCGGTGAGATCCCAGATCAAAAGGGTGAGGGGATAGACGATGATGGCGAGCAATAATGCGGTGGGAACGATGCCCACAAAAAACGGCATTGGCGCATGGGTGAGCATGGAAAACGCATCATGGCTCCGAAAGCCGATCGCTTCCCGAGCCGTCAACAGGCAGCCGATCCGATATTGCGCATAGACGCAAAAGGGGAATGTGAGCGGATTGCTGATCCAAGTGCCGGCTATAGCCGCAGGGATATTCACGCGTGTGATATAGGCCATCAGGGCCGCCGCGAGCATCTGGATCGGGAGCGGAAGGAGGGCAAAAAAAGCCCCCACGGCCATGCCGGCAGCAAATCGTTGCCGAGTGGGATGCCAAAGCTCTGGAGCAAAAAGACGTTCGCCCAAGCGCCGGTGGAGCCAGGTTCCACGGATGTGCTTGGCCCGCGGCAGATGTCGCAGGTATTTGCCGAGTTTTGTTCGGCGCCAGTGGATAGGTTTCATTATTCTGAAAATACTGCCCGTTCCTCTTGGGGCTTGCCAGCCAAGATCGCTTGTGATTCCTTTCGGGCAACATGAAAAAAATCGAAGCCATCATCAAACCATTCAAAATGGAAGACGTTAAGGAAGCCTTGGCCGAGGTTGGTATCGAGGGCATGACAGTTAGCGAGGTCAAAGGATTTGGTCGCCAGAAGGGCCACACGGAAATTTATCGCGGCAGCGAATATACGGTGGACTTCCTTCCGAAGGTGAAAGTCGAGATCGTCGTGAGCGATGCCATGGTCGAAAAGGCTGTTGCAGCCATCACCTCGGCAGCGAAAACCGGTAAGATCGGTGACGGAAAGATTTTCATTTTGCCGATGGAAAATGCGATCCGCATTCGCACCGAGGAATCCGGCGAGAGCGCCATTTAATCGCCCGATCTCTTGTCACTTCCCGAGTGGTTGGTCATCGTCATCCTTGGCATCGTCGAGGGGGCAACAGAGTTTATCCCAGTTTCATCCACCGGGCATTTGCTCATTTTTCAAGAGTGGTTGGATTACCGCCAAAGCGATCTTTTTAATATCGTGATCCAGTGCGGCGCCGTGTTGGCCGTCCTCCCGCTTTTTAAAGAGAGGCTTAAGATGATGGTGAACTGGAGGAATCCACTCACCTTTGAGTTCAATCTCAAAATCCTCGTCGCCTTCGTTATCACGGTCATTGGCGGCTTGGCGATGGACAAACTGGGGATCGAACTTCCGAAGACCTGCGTCCCTGTTGCCGGCGCTCTTATCGCGGGGGGGCTCATTTTCATTCTGGTCGAGAGACATCTCAAGGGACGTGAATTGGAAGATGTCATTACGTGGCCGGTTGTCTTCATGGTGGCTGCTGGCCAGCTCGCGGCAGCTGTCTTTCCAGGCACATCCCGTTCCGGTGCGACCATCATTTTCGCGATGATTTGTGGATTGAACCGCGTCGTCGCGACGGAGTTGTCCTTCCTCGTCGGCATCCCGACACTTCTTGCGGCTGGTGCCTTCAAGATATTCAAGTCCCTTAACGGGGACGGGGGTGCTCATGAGAGTTGGTGGTTTTTGCTTTTGGGCACATCTGTAGCCGCTGTGGTATCCTTCATCGCGGTAAAATGGTTGCTGCGCTTTGTGCAGTCACACACCTTTATTGGATTTGGCATTTACCGCATTATCCTCGGCGTGCTTTTGCTTTGGACGATGCGACCACGTTAATTTCGAATGTCCCAATTCATCCTACCCGATTTGCAGGCTTGTCTCCTCTGTGAGGATGTCCGCCAAGAGGCCAGCGGTCAGCATACTCTCGTCGGCATTCTTGGCGTCATTCCTGCCCCAATGGTCCCAATTGGTTTTTTTAAACTTTGTCTTTGGACACGCTGGTGCGGAGGCACTGGCGTATTCACGCAGCAATCCTCGATTCTGACCCCGGAGGATGATTCGCCGATTGCGACAAGCGAGGTGCAGTTTGAGCTCCCGACGCTGGAAACGCATGCCACAAATGTCCACGTATTTGGTGGCCTCCAATTTCATAAACACGGGGTTTATACAGTCGAGATCAAGATCGACGGCGAGTTGCGCTTCCGTTTTCCGCTCCCTGTCATTGAGGTTGAAGGAAACGAAGTTGCCTAGCGGTTGCTTATTTTCCTGACGTGAGCCGGCCGTCAGCGAGAAGAAAAACGGCGTCGCTGGCGGTATTGTCGACCCAGTCGAGAAACGTCGTCGTTATCACCGCCTGAGCATCCGATGGCAGCGCCGTGAGCAAGCGATTCCTGCGCTCGGTATCCAGTTCGCCAAAGATGTCATCCAGTAAAAGCAGGGGAGGTCGGCCGTGGAGGTTTTCAATATGGCGGGCTTGGGCGATTTTTAATGCGAGAGCAATGCTGCGCTGTTGACCCTCGGAGGCAAACGCGGATGCCTTCAGTCCATTAAGAGTCACATCGATATCGTCGCGATGTGGCCCGCAAACCGTCTGTCGCAGGCGATCCTCTTCGTTGCGAGAGGCAGCGAGGGCCTCGGCAAAGGGGCCGTTGCAACCCGGTCGGTAACGAATCTCGAGATTGTCAGCCTGACCGCTTATTTCCTCGCAAGAGGTACGAGCCAGTGGGCCAAGGCATGCGCAAAGTTCTGCCCTTGCCTCCATGAGCAACTCGCCACTCTCGATGAGCGAGGAATCAAAGGCGGCAATCTCGCGGCGAGGACGCCCTTCCTTGAGTAGCGCGTTCCGTGATCTCTGTGTGCGTTCGTAGTTGCTCAGCGCTTTCTTGTAGCCGGGGACAGATTGGACACCTAAAAAATCGAGGTATCT
>RFZT01000400.1 GCA_009920585.1 bacterium | reverse complement strand
GTTTTCATTTCTTGCGCAATAGTCGTTGGCACGGTGGGTAAATGTGCCGACCGTAAGTCATCGGCGTGTTTTGCCCAAGCAATTAAATCCGCATTATTCGGCTCTACTGCTAAAGCAAAGCGAATGTTCGATAGTGTGTATTCATGGGTGCAGTACACCAACGTGTTGCCGGGCAAAGCAGCAAATTTTGCTAAGGACGCATGCATTTGCGTTGGCGTACCTTCAAACAAGCGCCCGCAACCAGAGGCAAATAGCGTGTCACCACAAAAAAGGCGCGGAGGCTCTACTCTAGGGGGCTCTTTTACTTCTAATGCTGGTGCAAAGTAAGCAATGTGGCCCAAGGTATGCCCTGGCACTTCAAGAACCTGAAAATAGCTTGCTGGGGCAGCTATATGCACTTCATCGCCTTGTATCAAAGGATGGTTGCACCCCGGAATTTCTTCCGCAACAGGATCTCCAGGCATCTGAAACCCATCCGACAAAGCATAGCACGATATCTCCACCTCCACCAAGCCCGGCTTACGCCAAGAAATACTGTCGAGCTTATACGGCAGCCCGCTTTCAGATACAACAATAGGTATCATGCACCATATACCTCCGTAGGCCAACCGCTTCGCCTACTACGCCACGCCCGCCGTTCCATACGATCAACCCCGGCCACAGTGAAGGATTTTTCTGTCAAAATCCAGTTCGCCCCATCCTCCGCAACCGAAAAATAAGCAAATCCCGAAGGCGTATCCACAAAGCCCACCTCATTCATTTGCTCGAAATCCATCGGGAAAAGGCTATACCCGATATCCACCGACACCTCCACCTCCGGCGACAGGAAGCTCCGCACGCCAAACATCGGGTTCTTGATGATTTTCTTTTCCTTGGAATCAGGGTCTTGGATGTATCTGGGCCAGATCACCACCTCATTCACCACATTGCCATTATAGCGCTTCCTGATCTTTGGGAAATTCGGGTGGCGTTGTATCTCCTCCTGCCCCAAGACCGTATTCATACCCCATTGCTCCTGGTAGTTTGAATCTTGGCGATCGGTCGGCGACTTCGGGATATTACGCGCCATACGGAAAGTGAAAAACCGCCGCCGCACTCCCTCAGCCACCTCGACCCGCGATCCATGAAGAGTCGCTTGGAAATCCGTAAAATCCGCGAGCTTAGGCGGACTCGCAGGAGCGGCAGGATCCTCATGTTGAGAAATCGTGATCTCCACCAGCGCAGGCTTGCGCCAGGTGATACTCTCCAGCTTCACGGAGTCATTTACCGATTCGTGAATCTTAACCATAGATTTCGCTCTTCCACAGCCCCTCCTTCAGCTCGCTCTGACTCGCCATCCATGAGATCGTGACCTGGAACGCGTCGCCCGTCTGCCGGATATTAGCCCCCACCCGCAGCCATCTTCCGACAGGGCCGGGGTTTTGGAGTTCAAGCGGCGTATCGATCTTTCCTACCTTGCTCACCAAGTCCTGCGGGATGTCTCCCCGTGTCTGATAATACTTCGTATAGCGATATACCGCAGCCGCCGCGAGGTAGTCGCGCACTCCGTAGAGCGGGCTTATGTTGGTAACAACCGTGCCATCCTTGGAGAGCCCTGTCGTGCCACTCGTGCCATCTGGGTCTTTCTCCATCCATACCGGCTCACCTCCGCGCTCCGTGACCGCGTATTTCTCGTAAAGCTGCTGATATTTCCGATGGCTCGTGATCGGCTCCTGCGAGGTCGATCCTTGGAGCTCGTAGGTCGGGTAGCCCCACTCTGAGCGAAATGTCCACACGATATCCGCCACGCCGCCCTCGCACTGCACACTGATACTTACGAGTCCGCATGGCACACCAGGATTAGGAGGGGCCAAATCCGCCTCCACGAGCTTCATGCTACTCGGCATAACCTTCTGCTTTCTCCAGACGATCGTGCGCCCATTGGCGATATCCGCATCGTCGCTGATCATGTAGGCCTCAGCCTCAGTTCCTAAGCGCATCATACCCGTTTATCCCCAGTCAACTTAGTA
>RFZT01000399.1 GCA_009920585.1 bacterium | reverse complement strand
CGCTGGATCTCTTCCTCATTGTGGAGAGTAGCTCGAGCTACTGTGCTGCCCGAAACAAAGACGGGTTGAAGCTCTGCCACGGGAGTGAGCGTGCCAGTTCTTCCGACTTGAACGGTGATATCGAGGAGTTTTGTTTCCGCTCGCTCCGGCTCGTATTTGTAGGCGATCGCCCAGCGCGGCGCCTTCGAGGTGGACCCAAACTCGCGGCGGAGGGCGAGGCTATCGAGTTTGAGGACGGCTCCATCCGTGTCGTAAACAAACCCATGACGCACGGTTCCCATTTCATCGATCGCTTCGATGACGGAATCCGATTCGCCGGCTTCGAGGATTTTTTCGGAGATCGGAAGTCCCCAATTTTGCATAAGGGTAAACATATCCCTTCCAGTGGCAGGTAGCTCGCCGCTCCAGGCTCCGACTCCGTAAAAGACCGCTGCTAACTTTCGGCGGGCGGCTATGGCGGGGTCGAGTTGTTTGAGGGATCCTGCTGCCGCATTTCGTGGATTCGCAAACGCTGGCAAGCCTTCTTCGTCACGCTCTTGGTTGAGTTGAGCAAAAATGGTTTTCGGAAGGTATATCTCGCCTCGGACTTCAACTTGGTCCGGCGGGCTTCCATGAAGGCGGTGCGGGATGTTGGCGATCGTCATCACATTTTGAGTCACATCATCCCCCGTAGTGCCGTCGCCCCGGGTGGCCGCGCGGACGAGGTGACCTTTTTCGTAAAGGAGCGAGATGGCGACGCCGTCCACTTTGGGTTCGATCGTGAAGTGGATCCGTCGATTCTCTGCGAGTTTCTGAATCCGCGTCACAAATTCTCGCACTTCGTCTGGAGAGTATGTGTTGTCGAGACTTTGCATCGGCACGATGTGGCGAGCGGAAACGAATGCCTCCAGTGCTTGGCCGCCGACGGTTTGGGTTGGAGAACTCTCTTCAGCGAGAGCAGGGAAGGCCTTTTCCAAGTCTGCGAGTTCGCGCAATAAGGCGTCAAATTCACGATCCGAAATCTCTGGAGCTGCATCGTCGTAATACAGGCTATTGTGATGGCTGATCATCTCGCGCAATTCGCTCACGCGGGACTTCGCTTCGGGCTCGCTCATTAGTGACATATCTCCCATTCAAAATAAAAAAATGGGCTATGGCTCCGAAAAAAATCAACTCCATCCGAAATCATGGGTTTTTGTTCATCCCAATACAGCCAGTGTCACTTTTTGAGCAGGACATTGTTTCGATTTATACTCCGAACAAGGAATGGCGTTCAAAATCTTCCCGTATTCCGTCTTAAGGATAGTTGGCATGGGGGTTGCTATAATGGATTTCAAGATCAGCCCGGTCGTAGGGGAATAGGGTTCACAATCTTGGGGGAGGGAGTGAATCTTGGGACGACCGGGCTGTTTCTTTTATTTCTTTTGAATGGGGGAGCTGTCCGCCGCGTCTTATTTGATGCCCGTCGCCAGCAGGGTTTGAAAAAATGGAGACTCCGATTCGCGCGAGACAATGGAGGATTCGATTTTCGAGAAGCCCGCTTTTTTGAGCATGCTTTGGAGTTCGATTTCCGAAAATCCTAGCCACACATGCCCGTATAGTTCTTTAGCTGGCTCGTGGGTGTGGCTTAAGAGATCCAGAACGATCACACGGCCGCCGGGTTTCAGGATTTTGTGAGCAGAGTTGAGTGCCCGTTGCGGGGTGGCGGCATGGTGCAAGGCTTGACTGAAAAGAGCGACGTCTACGGAGTCGGAATCGATGGGCGGGGCCTCGATGTCGCCGAGTCGGTATTCCAAATTCAGAATGCCGTTCTCTCGAGCAAGCTGGGAGCCGAACTCCACCATCTTTTCCGAATTGTCGATCGCGATGACGTTCTGGGCCGTTCTCGCCAGCAGCTGAGACAGCGTGCCTTCGCCGGCACCAAGATCCGCAATCACCATCGGAGGCAGTAATCGCAGCAGGGCATGAGAGAGCGCTTCCCACGACCGACCTGGAACATACGAACGGCCGAAACGTCCCGCGAGTCTGTTG
>RFZT01000398.1 GCA_009920585.1 bacterium | reverse complement strand
TGAACCTCACGGCGAAGATCGCCCTCAATCAAGATCTGATTGGCATTAATCGCGTGAATGATCGCGTTCAGTTGCTCTGGGCTCAGATCTTTTGCGCGAGCATTAGGATCAATGTTCGCTTGCTCGAGAACCTTTTTGGTGTTGCTCGGTCCCATTCCATAAATGTAGGGAAGCGAGGCTTCGATGCGTTTGTCGCCGGGTATGTCTACTCCTAGTAATCGTGGCATAATTTAGTTCTTATTTTTTAAAATTTAGGGAGCGGTGTATTCGCGATTAACCCTGTTTTTGTTTATGGCGTGGGTTTTTGCAAACTACGCGGATGACGTTCTGGCGGCGCACAATCTTGCACGCTTCGCACAGTCTTTTTACAGATGCTCGGACTTTCATTTTCTTTTGTTTGGTTTATTTGACGACGAATCGTTTTTGTGACGGTAAGTTATTCGACCTTTGGTCAAGTCGTAGGGCGACATTTCCAGCAGGACAAGATCTCCTGGCATAATGCGAATGAAGAACAGGCGCATTTTCCCAGAAATATGTGCGAGCACTCGATTGCCATTTTCCAGCTCAACTCGGAACATAGAATTTGGGAGTAATTCGAGTACTTTTCCATTTACTTCAATAGCGTCTTTGCTGGACATGTCAATACTTCTGGAGCGCTGTCGGTAATTAAAACGGTATGCTCAAAATGAGCAGAAGGAAGCCCGTCAGCAGTAACGGCTGTCCACTTGTCAGCGAGAATTTTGACTTTCGCTTTTCCTAAATTAATCATGGGCTCAATGGCGATGGTCATTCCTGATTTGAGTTTAGGACCTGACCCGCGTTTCCCGAAATTAGGAACTTGGGGCTCTTCGTGCAATTGACGCCCCACGCCATGTCCTACAAATTCCCGCACCACAGAAAAACCATGCTTAACGGCCTCGGTCTCGACATAGTTCGAAATATCACCCACGCGATTGCCTGGACGAGCCAACTCAACTGCGCCATCAAGAATCTGCTGCGTGATAGTCAAGAGACGCTCGGTTTCGGGTTCAACGATTCCAACTGGCACCGATGTTGCCGTGTCGCCAATCCAACCATCACGAATGATGCCAACGTCCATCTTTACAACATCACCATAAGCGATCCGACGAGCACCACCAATACCATGAACGATCTCTTCGTTTATGCTAATGCAAATATGCCCTGGGAATTTTTTGTATCCTAGAAATGCACTACGAACCCCTGCTTGCGACATGAGTTGGGAAGCAGCGTGATCAATCTCTCCAGTTGTGACGCCTGGAGCAATGCGAGTGGCGAGGTCAGCCAAAATCGATGCAGCGCATTCCCCTGCGCGACGCATCTTATCAATCTCATGATCTCGCTTGATGGGAATCATATTTGTCCCTTCAAATGACTAGCCGAAGGGAGAAGGAAATCGCTAAGACGACTCTTCAAGACTAAAAGACGAAAGTTTTGCGATTGAATTTTCAATGGACTAATTCAATCGCTAGCGGTGTGTAGCGAGATAGATCGTAACACCAGCAATCGTCAGGATTGCAAGACCAACGTACATCCAAACCAAGGTTTGGTCACGAAGGACAGTTCCTGTGCTGAGACGACTACGAGACTCTTGGGCACTACGGATCCGACCCTTACGCAAAAACCCATCATAATGCCGCTGCAATAAATGCGTCTCCACCTGTCTCATGGTATCGAGCACAACACCGACAATAATAAGAAGGCCGGTACCACCGAAAAATTGCGAGGTCATATAAGGGACACGTAGACCCTGTGTGAGCATTTGAGGAAGTACCGCAATCACTGTCAGGAATATAGCACCAGCAAAAGTCAAGCGAGTCATTGTATAATCCAAGAAGTCGGCCGTTGGCTTTCCTGGGCGAATTCCGGGTATAAAACCACCATACTTCTTCAGATCATCAGCGATTTGCACCGGCTGAAACTGAGTCGCAACCCAAAAATAGCTGAAGAAGAAAATCATCACTGCATAAAGCAAGTAGTGAAGCCATCCAT
>RFZT01000397.1 GCA_009920585.1 bacterium | reverse complement strand
CGTCCATCCTAAAGGCAGTGTCGCTTTTGAATATCAAGGTTCTTTGGAGGAGCCTTCACGGTTTCAGTCAGAAGGAGGAAGCTCAATGCCGCGCGCTGAAAAGAACCCTCCGGAAATGGAAGTCCAGGTTCGTAAGCCCATCGAAAAGGCAGACCATTCCAAGCACTAATTGGTAACCGTTTTCCCCCTTACTTTTCTCAATACTTAAAGGAATACATATGTCTAAATTCAGTTCGGTGAAATCAGCAGCCTTGGCATTTGCAATCGCTTCGACCATGCTCTCAACTACAACAACCGCGTTAGCCCACGGCGACGAACACCAAGGGCATGATGGCCATGCCCACAAAACTGCAAGCATCGGCGTCGCGGGCGATGCGTCTGCCGTGTCACGCACCGTGGAGGTCGAAATGAGCGATGCCATGCGCTTCACGCCCAGCAATTTTTCGGTTAAGCGAGGCGAGACCATACGGTTTGTCGTGAAAAACTCGGGCAATGTAAAACACGAGTTCAATCTTGGAACCGAAGCTGCGCTGAAGGAGCACTATGCGCTCATGCTGAAATTTCCTGAGATGGAGCACTCCGACCCGAACGTAGCCAGCGTCGAACCCGGAAAAACCGGCGAAGTGATCTGGAAGTTCACCAAGGCAGGTACCGTAAGTTTTGCATGTCTGCATCCTGGGCACTATGAAGCTGGGATGAAAGGCGTGATCAAAGTGAGCTCCAAATAAGCGCAAGGAATCAACCATGAGCAACCCATTCAAACTCAACCGTAGAACTCTCTGTCTTTTTGCGTTTGGCGCTTTCGGCGCTGCTGCAGGCTCTGCCATTTCGGCCGAGTCCCGGCCAAAAGTGGAAGTCTGGAAGGACCCGTCTTGCGGATGCTGCAAGGACTGGGTGGTACATCTGGAAAAATCAGGGTTTGACGTTAAGGTCAACGACTCTGGTAACGATAAAGCCAGGCAGCGTCTTGGAATTCCACAGAGCCTTGGCTCATGTCACACCGCCAGTGTTGACGGCTACGCCTTGGAAGGCCATGTGCCAGCGCGCGAAATTAAGCGTCTCTTAGCGTCAAGGCCAAAAGCCGTTGGCCTCGCGGTTCCCGGTATGCCTGTGGGTTCTCCCGGCATGGACGGAGCGATCTACAACGGTCGCAAAGACCCGTTTGACGTGCTGCTAGTCGCCAAAGACGGAACAAGCACGGTTTATCAATCCTATCGCTCTGAGGTTTGAAATGAAAAAATACACAAATTACCTTATCGCACTGACCTGCGCTCTGTCAGCGGTGTTGATGGCCCCTGCTTATGCGCAGGCTGACCTGGCATCCGGCGAGGTCCGCAAAATCGACATCGAGGCTCGCAAGATCACCATCAAGCACGGCGAAATAAAGTCTATCGACATGCCGCCGATGACCATGGTGTTCACGGTAAAAAATCCGGAATTGCTTTACCGCGCCAAAGTGGGTGACAAGATCAAATTTTCCATCGTTCGGGAGGATGGAAAGCTGGTCGTGACAGAAATCGTCACAGCACCTTAAATCTCGTTTCCTATGTCAACGTTCAACTCAATCGCAATGCGTTGCACTTGAGGACGCCAAGCGAATACTCCTAACCAGTACGGTCACCATGGACGAATCCGCCTGCGCAATGGTTGGACCAAGCGCTATCCCAAAAGCTGCTTTTTACTGCCCAATACCGGTCATTTGCTAAAGACTGTTGCCCGCCCCGATCTGCAAGTAGTAGCATTATGTTTGGCGGCTGTTCACCAGAATCGCGTTGACCGCCCGCGCATCACATTTCGTTTTTGGATGCAACCGCTTTTCGCCTGTGCTTAGTGTGCATGCCTGTGGTGGATGTCCGGGTAGTGCGGATGGCTGTGTTGTATGGCGGAGTGGGTGTGATGGTGGCTGTGTTTACTACGTCCATCCCATTCTGCATGGTGCGTATGCTGGTGGTGCTCATCGTGGCTGTGTTCATGCGTATGCTCCATTTCCTCGTGCAAATGGTCATGCGC
>RFZT01000396.1 GCA_009920585.1 bacterium | reverse complement strand
ACCAATATCCATCCACGAAACAAAAAGCCCGTCGGCGAACGCCTCGCCGATCTGGCCTTGAAGACCCAATACGGAAAAGATGTGATCGCGAAGGGCCCGAGCTTCGCCTCGGCTAAACGCTCCGGCTCGAAAGTCGTGGTGGGATTCCGGGATATCGACCAAGGTTTGGTGACCTATGACGGCAAGGTGCCATCTTGGTTCGAGTTGTCTGCGGACGGAACAAACTTTGTCGCGGCCGAGGCTGTGATCGTCGGCGATACCGTCGAAGTCAGCTCCCAAGCCGTTCCCGAGCCGAAATTCGTTCGCATGGGATGGCGTGATGTGGCCTTGGCTAATCTCAAAGACAAAAACGGTTGGCCTGTTTTCGCCTTTGCTTCCCAAGCCGTCGCCGCCCAATAGTCCGCTTTACCCCAATGAAATTCCGTCCTTTGAAAAAACACGTACACGCCCTCCTCATTGCTCTTGCTGGCTTTTCAGTAAATGCGTTCGCCCAGCAAGCGGCCAGCATTACCCCTGTGCCCCGCACGGAGGTAGAGGAAAAATGGGTCAGCAATCATGAGGCAAGAGTCGCCAGAGCGAAACAAGGCGACATTGATGTAATCCTCATTGGCGACTCGATCACCCTCTACGGCCAGACCGCACCTCTCTATAAATACTACTTCGGAGAGCGCAAGGTGCTCAACATGGGGCAAGGTGGCGACCGCACCCAGAATGTCCTCTGGCGTCTTCAAAACGGAGAAGTCGAGGGCATTCAACCCAAGATCGCCTTCCTCATGATCGGCACTAACAACCTCGGTCGCGGGGAAACTCCCGCGGACACCGTACTGGGCATCAAGGCTGTCCTTGCGGAACTCAAGCAACGCCTCCCCTCCACGAAGGTCGTGCTCTTCTCCATCTTTCCGCGCGGTGGTGCGATCATGGACTCCATCTCCAAGGTTAACGGCGAACTCCCCGCCTTAGCCGACGGCAAGCAGGTCGTGCATGTGGACAGTGAGGGGCTTTACCATACCGACTTCGTCCACCTCGCCGGCCGAGGATACCAGATTTGGTGGGAAAAAACCGAGCCCTTCCTCGCTGAAGCACTCGACGTGGCGCCGCTCCCGCCCGCAGTCCCAGTGCCAGAACGCAAGACGATGCCTGCGGCGTCACCAACCCCGAATCCAACCGCTCTCAAATAATCCGCTTGTTCAGATTTCAATAAGGCATTCCCAAACAACAAACATCATGAAAAACAGCATCTTCACCCAGACTCCAATGGCATTCAAAAATCTCGCCGCATTGGTGGTTGGGCTGACCGTCTTCCTCGCGCCTAGCGTTCTTGCCCAAGACAAGCCCGCGTTGCCCACTCCGCCGGATGTTTGGAAGGATTACAATCCCGACGCCGGTGATTTCAAAGAAGAGATCATCAGCGAGGGAACGAAGGACGGCATTTACTCGAAGGACTCCTATATCAGCGCGTATGTGAACGGCGAAGAAGTCCGTGTGTATTGCAAATACGCCGTGAAATCCGATTCCAAAAACGCGCCCGGCCTGTTGGTCGTGCATGGTTGGACCTCCATGCCTGCTATCGATAAGGAATTCCTAAACGACGGCTGGGCGGTGCTCGCGCACGACTACTGCGGCAAAGTGGACGGCCGCCCGCACTACACGAAGTATCCCGACAAACTTCGCTATGGGAACATGAATGCCAAGGAGGGCTATCGCGTGAAAGCGAAGCTCCCCGACAAGACGGACATCACCGATCCCAAACAAACCGACGACTACCTCTGGTATGCCATTCAGCGGCGGGCACTCAGCTATTTGATCGCCCAGAAGGAAGTCGACAAAACCCGCGTCGGCGCGAAGGGCTATTCCTACGGCGGTTCCCTCATGTGGAACCTCGGCATGGATCCGCGCGTGAAGGCCGTCGTGGCCTACTTCGGCAGCGGTTGGACCGACTTCTACCGAGACAAGGGCCTGTTCATGTATAAAGTCCCGTATGTCGAGCCGCCGAAGACCCCCGGCGAGGCAT
>RFZT01000395.1 GCA_009920585.1 bacterium | reverse complement strand
CAGACTTTTCTAGAGTTAAGGACTGTGAGGCTGTCATCATCTGCGTTCCAACTCCTCTCAACAAAAATCGAGAACCGGACATTTCATATATTTTAAAAACAGGGGAAGCAATTGCACCCTTTTTGGAAACAGCAAATGAGGATAAGCCAAAATTAGTCGTTTTGGAGTCGACGACCTATCCAGGCACCACAGACAAGGACCTGCGGGAAGTGCTAGAAAAAGGGAGCGGATTAAAAGCGGGAAAAGATTTTCACCTCGCCTTTTCACCTGAGCGGGAGGACCCGGGAAATCCGGAAAGCAAAGTGGCGGAGATTCCCAAGGTGGTGGGAGGCCTTACACCGAGATGTTTGGAACGGGCAGAGGAGCTCTACAGCAGGGCGATCAAGAGATTGGTACCAGTTAGTTCTACTCGTGTGGCAGAGGCCACCAAGCTCATGGAGAATATTTTCCGCTCAGTCAATATCGCTTTGGTCAATGAGCTTAAGATGATCTACGGCTCCATGGGAATCGACATCTGGGAAGTTATCGATGCGGCCAAGACAAAGCCATTTGGTTTTATGCCATTCTATCCTGGACCGGGGCTCGGCGGGCACTGCATACCGATTGATCCCTTCTACCTCACGTGGAAGGCTCGGGAATACGGGCATGCGACACGTTTCATTGAGTTGGCGGGAGAAATCAACACTTCCATGCCTGAATATGTGCTTCAAAAAGTGGGGGAGGCTTTGAACTTGGTCGGCAAACCACTTAAGGGCTCCAAGATCCTGCTTTTGGGGTTGGCCTATAAGCCCAATGTTGACGATGATAGGGAAAGCCCCAGTTATATCTTAATTGAAAAATTAGAATCGAAAGGGGCGATCGTGGATTATCACGATCCTTTCGTGCCCGAAATCGGATCAACACGAGAACACCATAAGCTGCTCGGCCGAAAATCTGTTCCGATTGACTCTCCCTGTGATCTCGTTCTTATTTCCACAGCACACTCCTGCTTCCATCAGCATGACTTTTCCCAATGTACCGCTCCGGTGGTCGACACCCGAAATCTTGTTCCTCTTGGGAAGCGTCCGAAGCTTTATTTTCAGGCCTGAAGTGCCAACTCGGAGAACAGACGGCGGCGCCCCTATTGCCATAATCCAAGCTCGATTTGGATCCCGTAGATTTCCCGGGAAAGTACTTGCAAACTTTCGCGGGAAAAAAGTTTTGGAACATGTTTTGCAGGCGGCTGGCGAGAGCTGCGGGAAAGACAGGCTTATTTTAGCCACAAGCAACGAAACAGAGGACGATGCGGTCGCAAAATTCGCGAGTGATACTAACCGGAAAGTCTATCGAGGGAGTCTTGGGAACGTTTGGTCACGATTTCAGGAGGTGGTCCTCTCCACGGAGGCGGAGTGGGTCGTGCGCATCTGTGCGGACAGCCCCCTCCTCCCCTCGTCGCTCATTCGAAGCATGGTAAATTTAGTGGGACCCGAAATTGAATTGGTCACCAATGTCCATCCGCGAACCTTTCCTCACGGGCACAGTGTGGAAATCCTGCACCGCAAGTTATTTATCGAAAAAGAGTTTTTTCCGCAAAACGATTCCGACCGCGAACATGTCACTCCCCACCTCTATCGAATTCCAGGCCTAAGGATCCTAAACCATGAGAATCCTTTGGGGAACCAGTCTGACTTAGCTTGGAGCGTGGAAGAAGCTGGAGACATCGAAAGACTCGAAAAATTATGCCCCGGTTAACTCAAGCTACGGTAATTGGCCTGGGGGTGGGAGAGCAGCACGCCAAGGCTTGGGCGCGTTGCCGAGGGGCACGCCTTGTTGGGGTTTGTGATCGCGATGGGAAAAAAGCCCTACGAGTCTCGCGTGAACTAAAAACCAGAACCTTTAGGAATTTGCGGGAAATCATCAAGGATCCGGCAGTCGATGCAGTATCTATCGCCACCTTTGATGGAGAACATGCTCAGCAGGTCGTGCAGGCCGTATTGGCCGGCAAACACGTTTTTGTGGAAAAGCCTCTTTGTCGGAACCACAAGGAGCTGGAAAAAATCC
>RFZT01000394.1 GCA_009920585.1 bacterium | reverse complement strand
GATTTTTCTATCTGTCCATGGATCCTCGTGGATTCCGTCGATTCATAGGAAAGACTCAGTTTTATCCAGTTAAACCAAGGGGCGACACAAAGAACAACAAGGCTGATCAGCACCCAAGCGTAGATCCCAATGCGGCGGCGCCCATGCGATTCATCGGGCGCATCACTGATCTTCGTCAGTTGCCGATAACGACGCCCGAGTGTGGCCGCCAATCCGATCATGAGAACGGCTCCGTCATCGGATCGCTCGTTGATGAATAACTCCAGATCGTCCGTGGTAATGATCCAGTAGTCCACGGGCCCCATCGCTTCGATCGAACACAACGCGGGCTGGGTTTCGAAAATGTCCGCTTCTCCAATCCACTCGCCGGACTCGATGGTCCCGAGGACGACATCCTTCCCATCTTCCTTGTGGCGCGTCTCCAGCGATCCCGAAATGATAAAAATGAGCCTGCTGCTTGTTGCCCCTTGAATGAGGAGCCTTTCTCCGGCAGTGGCTTGTTGGAACGCTCCCATCGCACTCAGCACACCTCGGGCTTCTAGGGAGAGAAATTGGATAGGGCCGATAGCCGGCAGGCATTTTCTTGCGATCTTGGTTGTCGTCTCCAGAGGTTTTTCTTCCCGCGGAGTAGCGAAAGCGGACACCAAGATTTTTATTTCGCCCTCATCTTCGTGGCCCTTCAGCTCCTTGAAGGTCATCGAAGAGCCGTAGGCATTGCCTCGGCGTTCGAGGCTGGCGGGTTCCTCGGGCTGTTGTGCGGCAGTTCCCGGCATCGGTAGCAGATCAACGGCAAAAATATAGGGCCCGAATCGGATTTCGTCGCCATGGGCGAGCTCACCCTCCGAGGTCTGAATACCGTTTAGAAAAGATCCATTCGCGGAGCCATTATCCCTCAAAATGTATTTCCCATCCACAAACGAGATAGAGGCGTGATTCCTCGAAATCTCGGAAGCGTCAATGTAGATGCCTGAACTCGGATCCCTACCAATGAAAAGAACCGCATTCCCCAAAGGAACAATGCGCGGGTTCTCTGCTTCGTTTTTCCAGATTAATAAAGCCATGGATTTTTACTTAGTGGCCGACTTGTTTTATATCTTCAATCAGCCATCGAATGCGGAATCCTCAACGATCCCCCAAGACTAGGAACTTAAAATCTCACACGGCTTTAACAACCTCAAAATCCATGATGTGGAACAACAAAAAGCACCGAAAGGCTGCGGCTACCAAAAAAAGCGCCTCGCGGATGGAGATTTTCTTCGCCAAGAAGCCCAGGCTTTCCGATATTTCGCAGCGGCATGGGCCATCCCACGCCATCTATCTCACGAAGCTTGAACTCTTGATCCTACGAAAATGACCGCATTTGCCCATCGCCACATCGGCCCTGACTCCAAAGAAATCCAAGCCATGTGCGAGGCCATCGGCGCCCGCTCGCTCGACACACTCCTCGAAGAAACCGTGCCCGCCGCGATCCGTCTGCCCCGCGATCTCGATTTGCCCGAGGCCCTCTCGGAAGAAGCCGCTCTGGAAGAACTGCGCTCGATCATGGCCGAAAATAAAGTCGCCACCTCCCACATCGGGATGGGAATTTACGGCACGCACACGCCTACGGTTATCCGTCGCAACATTATGGAGAATCCGGGTTGGTATACCGCCTACACACCCTACCAAGCCGAAATCGCTCAAGGTCGCCTCGAGGCCCTTCTGAATTTCCAAACAATGGTCTGCGATCTCACCGGAATGCAGATCTCGAATGCGTCGCTTCTCGACGAATCCACAGCCGCGGCCGAGGCCATGGCGCTCTGCCACGACATCAAGGGCGGTGAGGCTCTTTTTGTGGCTGATCACGTGCACCCACAGACATTGGCCGTGCTGCAAACCCGCGCCGAACCGCTCGGCATCCGCATCCTCACCGGTTCTGCTGAGCAAGGCCCGACAGAGCCTGTCTTCGCGGCCCTATTCCAATACCCCGGTACGGACGGATCCATCTGCGATCTCGAAAAAATCACCGTGCGCACTCACGCCGCCGGCGCGTTGGCCATT
>RFZT01000393.1 GCA_009920585.1 bacterium | reverse complement strand
TATGAAACTATTTAACGGCCATACTGGACAACCGGAGCCGAAGGACCCGTGCCCTCAAAGCCGAACTCAATGAAGCCGGTGAGGAAGTCCTGAACGGCAGTGCCTGAGTTGCCCGCAGCCTGGTAGGTGTTGACACCCGCAACGCCGTTGGTGGAAAGAGCAAAGTTGGCGCCGTTACGCTGGCTGCTATTCACAACGAGCTGCACTCTACGGAAGGTACGGCCTGCAGAGACTACCGTCCTGCCCATATCCTTCAGGATACCCTGGCCAGCACCACTGATAGAAGAGAGGTACGGATTGCCATTTGTAGCATACGGGGCTACGCTAGGCAGGCACCACGCTACGGGGGCAGGCATGGAACTCGCGACATACGTGCCGCCCGCACCGCTGCCGTAGTTGATCGCATACACGATGCCCTGCAGAGAGGAAACAGGCATGAAGTAACCCATATCACGACCATTCTGCTTAATACCGCCTACACCAGGATAGCTCATTTGTTATATTTACAGAATAGAAAAAAAACCCCAAGGTAGAAGAATGTCAGGGACAAATCCACCGGATTTTGAATTACCCTTAACAACCTACAACCGCAGTGGGCAAAATGGACGAGTGAATATGGACCCGAAGAGTTCCGCCGGTGGCTCGGCGCCCTCCGACTTTCCTGGATATAAATACCAAACAACTAGCGAGCAGAATTTTGAGACAGATATGCTTCGTGGTAACTGGGAAACAACGCCAGTAAGCAAACACTTCTTTTCCGCAGACAATATGAAAGTTATTCAAAATGGTATTCGGCGCGAAGTCTTTACTCGGAGTCAACCGAAGGGATATGTCATTGATGACCAGTCTGTAGATGAATTAAAAATGATTATGAGAGGAATCTATTACCAGTACAGTCGCAACTTATCTACAGATGTTGCAGGTCAAATTGCGGATCTCAATCAAAAAGTACTTGATTGGTCTGTTCCGCATGTACTCAGTGCAGTAGACCATTATGTGTATTATATTGATGATATCAGTCATCTCCCGGTTCCTTTAGCACAGCCGCCTAATCTGAGCCGCGCAGGGACTCGTACATTACCGCTAGGTCAGTTTATGTAGGACATTTTTATGTCTAACGACCCGCAGTCTTCTTCTTAATAACCACAGTCTTCTTCTCTGAACCACGGGCCACCTTGTGCTTCTGCCAGCTTTGCTCAAAAGCCTGCAGATCCTCAAGCCAGAGTTCAGATGCAGTTGTCGCCTCAAGCTTATTCAGCAGGTCCTGAGCCCGCGCAACAGCATCCTCCTGCTCTTTCACTGCCGATGCCTTCACACGGTCCATCCGCATCCGCAGTAGATACTCATATGCATCTACAGAATCAGGAGTCTCAGGTGCAGAGAGTGGAGGGAGTTCATGATCCTGCATCGCTGCGACGATCTCCTCATCGCTTGCACGCCTGAGTTCCATAGAATCCTCTAGGACTGCACGCAGGAACCGTGCCTTTGCATCGGCTTCACGGACCTCTGCAGCCAGCCGCTCCATCTCCTTGTGACGGCGCGTCTCATAGGCACCAAGTCTCGGGTCAAAGTATGCCTCCAGAAGGTCGCCAATTGTTGTGTAGCGACAGATTTGGAGAGAACTGTCAAAGCAGACCATATTCGATGTCTTCCAACTGCTCGACAACTTGAATCGCTTCTCAAAGTCATCGCTATCTGCCTTCGCATCCTCATAGTAATCCGCATCGAGATAGAGTACGAACTTCACTTCTACGTCGTTGTAGAGGTCGTCGAAACTCTTCAGTACCTGCTTAGTCCCCTCCTTCGGCTCAGCAGTGAGCATCTCATCGAGGAACACCTTATAGTCCTTCGTCCATACACCAACAGGCAGTTCATCAATCGTCACTGCACGTTTGGAATCATCGAAGGTATAGAGGCCCCGAGTGACATAAGTGGCATCTGCTGTCTTTGCAACAGGGCCGCGGAAACCGAACCACCACGGCTTCAGTTCGAGTCCCTCCAGAGTCTCACGTGTTCCAGCCAGACGCTCACGCATCAGCG
>RFZT01000392.1 GCA_009920585.1 bacterium | reverse complement strand
CCGCACGAGATAACTGCGTTGCAGTGTTTCGATCTCACTTGTTTCGCTCTCCGAGTTGCTTCGATTTGATTTTTTGGTACGAGCGACGGTCTTATTTTTGGAGCCATTCCCGCTCAGAATGCTCTTGGCACCCAGAGTCGTGATGCGTTGGCGACCTTCGCTTTCGTCAAGGGCGACTAATCGCTCCCACACGGGGCGGATTTTTTCATCAAATATCACGAGCATGCGTTGCTGGGCATTGAGGGTAGCGAGCGCTGATTGGCGTCCACGTTCGATCGAGGGATGGCAGGCTGTCTGCGTAGTCACCGCCTCGCTAGTCTCTTCGAGCGCAGTAAGGACGAACGGAGCGACGCCTTTGGGTATTTTTCCGCAGTGGGCTGTTTCCAGAATTCCACGCAGGAACTGGATTTGATAGTTCGCCGACCAAGGCAAGGTGGAAATATGACGAAAGATCATTTCGTTGGCGGAGTGAAGCCACGATGCACAACCTGGAAAAGTCTCGCAAAGCCATGACTCGATACGGAGATCTTCGAGCACGTTGAGAAGGTCTTGGTAGAGGTTTCGACGTTCAGGAAGCAGCAGATGCTGAATGCGTGTGATAGCACAATGCGCACTCTCATGCAGAAGAATGGCGCGACATACGTCGGCTGATTTTTCTGTGAGGTACTCCGGAGCCACCGTGATGACACGATCGACCCAATTCCAGCTCCAGTTGGCGCCGGCATCGCCTTCGATGAGGCATACGTCCTCGCCTGTGACTTGTGAGGCAAGGGCCTGAAGTTCTCGGAGAAGGAATGTGCGGTTGTGGGATTTGATCATATATTATGCCATGCCTGTCGCGCGAAGGAGAGCTAGAGCCGCTGCGCGGTCTGCGGGGTCTGAGAGTCGCTGGATATAGATCTCCGCCATCACGCGGGCCGCGACTCCGCGCAGACGGGATGCTCCGCTCGCGTTTTCGTTGATAAGGCGCATGGCATTGAGAAGCGTGCGACGAGTGAAGACATAGCGCTCACGGCGAACACGTCCGATCGATGCCGGGGCTTCGTTATCGCCAGCCGCACCTGAAATCCGAGCATGGAAGGAAGAGATGGATTTGAGAGTCGAATCCAGATCTGGGAAGTTGGAGAGGGCAGGGTAGATCGGTTCGGAGGAGGGCGGCACCCAACGGACGCCCTCCCAAATGAATGAAGGACTCTCCCCAGTAACGAGGCACTTCAACATATCGAGGAGTTCGGGTTCGGAGGGTTTGGAAATGTGTCCCCAGATACCCCATCGATCACGGAATGCTGGCGACAAGGTTGCGCGCCCGGCGTACTCCGACGGGTTCATGGTGCCAAAGATGCGAAACTTGTCGGAGATCGCCACATCTCCTCCCGAGCCAAAGCGTCGCCCATCAAATTCTGTAAGGACGAGGGTAGGGGGCAGCTCGAGGACTGGATTGAGGCGCTCCAGTACTTGTGGCTCTGCCAAGTTCACTTCATCCAAGATCACCCACCAACCCTCGCGAAGCGCACGAGGAATGTAACCTTCCGCAAATTCCCATGCGGGGCGGTTTGCTCCTGTTTTTGTTGATGGAACGAAGCGACCGACGAGTTCACCAGTATCTGTGTGACCACTGAGATTCACGCGCACCGCGTGCTGGCGAGCCATCTCGGCAAGCCAGAGAATGGCGGTGGTTTTTGCCGTTGCGGTTTCCCCTTCGAGCATACATGGGATCCCATGACGCACAGCCAGAGCGGCTTTGCGGGCCGTGGTGAGGAAGAGACGGTCGAGGCAGAGGTGCTTGAAGCGATTAGTATTTAATGCGGGGCCGCTTCCCATGGGAATCTCGATATCGAGAATGCGGAGGGTTTTCTTACCAATTTCAAGCGCAGGACGCTCCTCCTCGGCCCCTCTGGCAAGGCGCGTTAGCTCGGAAACGCTGAATACAGCATATCCTTGCGAAATTGCTTCAGCACGCTCTGTGTCTGAGGCCGTATCGGGTAATATGATGCCATCAGCCCCCGAGCGAAAGGAGGTCCCTTCCGCACCGAGTTCGAT
>RFZT01000391.1 GCA_009920585.1 bacterium | reverse complement strand
ATTAACGACGATGTAGTGAGGCTTGCCGTCATCGTATTTGATGAAGCTCCATTTCGCGCCAGCAGGAAAGCCTGCACCACCACGACCACGAAGGTTGGCCGCCTTGACGAGATCAATGATCTCACCGGGTTTCATGGTGAAAGCTTTTTTCAGAGATTCATAGCCGCCATGGGCGAGGTAGGTCTCGATGTCGGGGGCGTAGCCCGGCTTGCTGATATTTCCAAAAATGATCCGACGTTCTTTCGGATGCGGAGTAGGTAGGAGTGAGACCATTGTTATTTGTATTGATCTACGATTGCAGGGACATCCGAGATGGCGATATTTTCAACGAGTTCGTCATTGATGAGCGCGACCGGGGCGCTGCCGCAACTGGCGAGGCACTCGACAAATTCGACGCTGAAATTTCCATCCGAGGATGTCGGCGGAGCCTCACCAAATCCATGACTATGACAATGCGGGTCAATCCCGACAGATTGGCAAAATTTTTCCCGAACTTCGTAGCTGCCAGCCATGGCACAAGCCAACGTGCGGCAGACTCGAATGATGGTTTTTCCTGCGCGTTCGCGACGGAACCACGGATAGAATGTCACAACCTCGAGGATATTCACGGGCGTGAGCTCGAGCTTAGCGGCGATCCATTCCACTCCACTGTCGTCGATAAAACCAAAGTGGTTTTGCCAAAGGTGAAGAAGAGGCAGGGAAGCGCTTCGCTTCGAAACAGGGTAATGGGAAACCAACTCGTCGGCTTCAGCCAAAAGTTCCGGAGTGATCGCATCTGCTTGGCAGGTCATCGTCTCAGTCATCGTCGGCATTTATCGGTGGTTCCACGCCGCTCATCAAGCAAAACGATTCATGGGCGACGAAGAAAAAGCACCTTGGGAGTAAAACGCCTTTAAAGAAGCTCCAATCGAAGCATGTCGAGAGCGGCTTGAGTGGCGAGTTGCTTGAAGGTGAGGCGGTCTGTCGGAAATCGGGCCTCGCGGCAAAGTGACTCTTTTCCCTCACGGGCTAGAGCGATAAAAACAAGGCCAACCGGCTTTTCGGGGGATCCCCCATCAGGGCCAGCTATTCCGGTGATGGAGAGAGCGAAGGTGGATGCAGCTTTATCGCGAGCCCCTTCGGCCATCGCGCGAGCGACAGGTTCACTCACAGCGCCGAACTCCTTAAGCAAAGCCGAATCCACGCCAAGGAGATTCATTTTGGCCTCGTTCGAATAGGTGATAAAACCCTGATTAAAAATCCGCGAAGAGCCCGGCGTATCGGTGATGCGGCTGGCGAGGAGCCCGCCCGTGCAGGATTCCGCTGTACTGAGGGAAAGGTTTCGAGCGGTGAGGCTGGCCACAATACTCGCCTCCATCCCCTCCCCGTTTGAGGAAACAAGGTGCTTGCCGAGAGCTGCGATGACCCCAGGCTCAACGGCATCGAGAATATCGCTCTTAGCAATGAGACGGAAATCGACTTCGTTCGGTCGCGCGCAATAGCCAACTTCAATGTCGGGGTTGGCCGTGAGTTCCAGGCCCACCATTTGCTCGACGGCGCTTTCGCCAAGCCCAACAACGCGGTAGGTTCGGCACTCCCTTGCATCTAATTTCTGGGCTATTTCCTGAAGGATAGGCAAGACGGAGTCGCGGAACATCGGCTGCAACTCACGCGGCGGACCAGGCAGAAGAAAGATGTGAGGCGAGGCCGATGAAGGATAACTCACTCGGGGAAAATAAAGCCCGGGAGCGGTGCCATGGTTGTTCCTAAGGACAGTGGCCCCTTGCGGAACCATGGTTTGGCGGAGCATGCGATCGAGAAAAGCGTAGCCACGGGCGGAGAGACGGGCCTCGATCGCGGCGCGAATTTCCTGATTCGCTTCCAACTTCATCCCCATAAGCTCAGCGACGACTTCGCGAGTGATGTCATCGGTGGTGGGCCCAAGCCCACCGGTCACAAAAAGAATATCCGCACGGTCAAAAGCCTCTAGAACCCCATCCCTAATAGCAGAGCCATCGGGAACAGTCGTCTGGCGAGCAATACGGAGGCCGAGTGGAAAAAT